>NZ_BAABDL010000008.1:0-2931 GCF_039539605.1 Amphibacillus indicireducens
AAAAACAGCTTTTGAATGGCTTGACAGAGCCATTCAAAGCTGTTTTTGTCATTTTTAAGTGCGAAAGTCAGGATTTGGAGCGTTATTGTCTTTAACCATTTTATCGATTGCGGAATTTTCTAGTGAAAGTTTTAATTTTATTGTTCAGACATTTTTTATTTTTAATATTAGTCTTGTAATTTTTGATATATTAACAACGCAAGAAAATAGTGATTTTATTTCTCTTTACAATAGTATCTTCCATAAAAATAAAGATTATCTTTCTTGTATACCACTTTTGTTTTCAAGTGGAGTTAGACCATGTGAATTAAATTTGAGCAATTTAGAGTTTAAAGATAAAAAATGGAATATTTACCTTAATTATTATAAATATTATCAGTCTCTAGATCGGAATGAACAAGAAAAGGCGTTGAGGATAATTAGACAGTTAAAAAAAGACATGACGGTATACACTAGTGAAGTTGATGAATTTTTTAAGGCTAATATAAATTACGAATTTTTATTCTGTTGTTTTTTAACAAATGATATTAAAACTGCAAAAAATGTTTACCAAGAAATACAGGAAAATCACAAAGAAGTTCACCCACTTTGTAAACCTAGATCATTGGCCTCTTATGAATTGCTAATAAATGAGAATGTTAAAGAGTCTCAAAAAACCTACGAAGAATGTTATCAAGATTTTCATGTTCCGTTCTTTAAGGGGATGGAAATTTTCGAAAAAAGTATGGCCGAAAAATATAATTTTGTATCGTAATTATTTCTTTCTAAATTAGATACTTTTAATTTACAATGAGATTTTATGTTAAGTGATTCACTTATCAATTTAACGTAATGAATTTAATAGGAGTGTTGAAAATGAACTCAACCAAATCTTTGTATCTTACATTAAGTTTTATAGTTCCATGTATTATTGTTGGCGTATTAGAAATTATAATAAACCCAAACAATCACTTGTATATAGGTATGCTTTTTGCCGTTTTATTTATTACATTGAGTCAATTATTATTAATCCCATTTAAAAGATGGGTGTTTAATTGTGAAAAAACGGATCAGCTATGGAGATGGGCATTTGACATAACTAATTTCAAAAGAATAACGCTATATGTTTTATTTATCACTCTTAGTTCTGTACTTTCGACCTTGGTCAACTTTTACATAACTAAATAGATTCATAATTATATATGTGATTTATATAAGATAGTAGAAAAACAAGTGTGTTATCAATCTGTGGATAAAACAGAATGATATAAAATGTAACAACGCCTTAACTGGATCTAAGTCAATATCTTGGACACAAATAAGTTAATTTTTATTGTGCATCGAAATATATTACAATTTACTCGTGAAGGCTTGACATGGAGCCTCTGCGGGCATGGATTCTAAGCCAGGGAGCCAGCTCAATTAAAATATCGCTGGCTTGCCATAAGAGGCTGTCATGCCCGCCTCTCCACGTAAAGCCGTGTTTCTATTCTAGCTTGTGCAGTTAGACTGCCTGATTAAGTGTTAAATCTTCCATCTCTTGTGGTGTAAGATAGCCAATACTGCCATGTATTCTTTTGCGATTGTACCAGCCTTCAATATATTTAAATAACTCTACTTTTGCAGCGTTAAAGTCTAAGTATTGGACGTGATTGACTTCTTCTTTCTTTAAAATGGCGTGAAAGGATTCAATACAAGCGTTGTCATAAGGACTGCCCTTGCGACTAAAGGAATGTGTCATTTTGTAGTCTTGTATTATTTCTGCAAAGTCATCACTCGTGTACTGCGATCCCAAATCTGAATGAAAGATGACACCATCATTGGGTTTCTGTGTAACATAAGCATTCTCTAAAGCCTTTTTTACCATCTCTGTTGTCATTGATCGCGAAAAAGAGTAACCAATCACTTTCTTAGTGTGCAAATCTAATACAGATGCAAGATAGCACCAGCCATGACGAAGCGTATGAATATAGGTGATATCGCCAACCCATTTCTCGTTAACCGTTGTCGTAGAAAAATCCCTGTTGATGATATTTTCTCTTTCTGCAACTTTTTGCTTACTAGCAGTTGGTCGAAATTTCTTTACAGTGATAGACTTAATCCCAGCCTTTCTCATCAGGCGTTGAACGCGTTTTAAACTGATTGAATAGCCTTGTTTTTCTAACACCTTGTGAATCTTAGGTGCACCGTAGCGTTTTTTACTCTCTTCATGAATTTGTCTGATTTTTCTAGTGTATTCACGGTTTTCACGATCACGATTTGATTCTGTTTTAGTTAATGATTCATAGTAGGTAGACCTTGGTATATCAAGGGTTTGACACATTGTAGCGATAGGATAGTCATCTTTGTGTTCTGAAATAAACTCTGTCAGTTCACTGTCGTTTACTTTCTTGCGAATATGGCCATAGCCTTTTTTAAGATTTCAAGCTCCTGTTTTAAGCGAAGGTTTTCTTTTTGAATGGCATGGGTTTCTTTTGGCGTCACTTCTTTGCCATCAACACCTTCAACTGGAGTAAAGTCCTTGATCCATTTATAAATAGTAACTTCAGAAACGCCATATTCGCTATTTAATTCTTTGACAGAACTACCAGAACGATAAAGATCAACCAACATTTTTTTGAAATCATCGTTATACCGATTACCATGTTTTCTTTGATTCATTGTGACACATCCTCCTTAAATTCATTGTATATAATTTAACTTAGATGTGTCCATGAAACTATACTAGCATCAATGTTTAAGTAATTTATTATCTTATAGAAATAAAATACTGCAGTCAGAAATGCAGCAGGTAATGTTAAAGATCGAAAGTTTTTTAAAGGAACAAAACATAAAAATTATCGGTCCGAAAATATCAACAACTTTTTCAATCATTGAAGTGTGACTGCTAAACTATATGTAGCAGTTTCTGCTAGATAAGAATGTGCACTTTAATCCTATAACCTCGTTTAA
>NZ_BAABDL010000009.1:0-887 GCF_039539605.1 Amphibacillus indicireducens
CTAACTGGCATTCGCTTTTGGCAATTTAATGGGCAAATCACCTATAAAAAATCAAGTTATGAATAATGCAGGCAAATATATTCTCAATTTATTTGGGAGATTGTATAATCAAGTTAGTCACCTAAAATAAAAGGTCATGTGAATTTCATGTTATATTGAAAGTACGACCAAACAATATAAGGAGTGAATTCACATGACCCAAGTAAATACTATCACAAAATCACACAAAGGAACACACCTTACCTATGCTGAAATGAAACAAATTGAAGCGTATAAAAAAATTGAACTGTCACACCGTGAGATTGGACGCTTGCTTGAACGCAGTCCACAAACGATCAATGATAATGTTAAAAAAGGAACAGTACTACAAGTAAACAAGCAGATTCAGAATGGTAAAGCCTATTTTTATGAGAAAGAAGTCTACTTCGCTGATGTCAACTTCAGAGTTTATGAAGAAAATCGTGAAAATTGTGGCCGCCGTCCTAAATGGATTGATGGCACAAAGTTTATCGAATGGGCAGACAAAAAGATGCTTGAAGAGAAATGGTCACCAGATGTCGTCGTTAATAAAGCAAGAGAAGAAAACTTATACCATGAATCGATCCTACCGAGTACATCTACACTTTACCATTGGATTGATAGTGGCATCATGAAGACCAAAAATATAGATCTATTAGAAAAGGTTAATCGAAAACCACGTAGCACAAAAGGAAAGGAACGACGCAATAAAAGAGTACTTGGTACATCAATCGAACATCGCCCAAAGTCAGTCGAGGAGCGATTAGAATTTGGGCACTGGGAAATGGATACGGTGATTGGAAGAAAATGTGCAGATGACCCAGTGTTACTGACGCTTGTTGAACGCAAGACCACCTTTGAACTTCTAT
>NZ_BAABDL010000009.1:966-8160 GCF_039539605.1 Amphibacillus indicireducens
GCAGTCCCAAGTTAAACGGATTCAACAGTGGATGAATGACTATCCGCGAAGAAATCATAACTATAAAACGCCTCATCAAGTATTTGCCTTAGAGCTACAGAAACTAAAGTTAGATCTTGTAGCTTAGCATTGGTAGAAAAGAAATTAGTCAAATGACATTTTTTAATTTTGTTTCCGCCATTACTATCGGGTCTATAGCTGCTAATCTTGCGATAAGCTCAAACCTAAGTGTCCAAAACGGAGTAATTGCATTAGTGGGCTGGACCGTGTTCACTTTACTAATGGGGTACCTAGATATAAAATCTAAAAAAGCTCGTAAAATAACAACAGGAGAGCCGATTATCATTATAAAAGAGGGAAACGTAATGGAGAACTCTTTGCGCTCCACCCGTTTAGATATGGATGCACTAATGACCATGTTAAGACAACAAAATATATTTGCGATCAAAGACGTAGAGTACGCAATTTTTGAAACGAACGGAAAACTTTCGGTCATGAAGCATGATCAAAAACAAGCGGTTACAAAAGAAGATATGAATATTCCAATCAACGCAAAAAAATATCCTATTTCAGCAGAGCTAGTATCAGATGGTATAATAAATACAAATAATCTGGCGAGATTAGACTTAAATGAAAAATGGTTAAAACAAGAATTGAAAAACGCGGGAATAGCTAGCGCTTCTGAGGTCTTTTATGCGGAAATTCAACAAGATGGTTCGTTGTATATTGATAAGAAAGACGATGATATGGTCCATTAAAGCTTGATTGGTTTGTACTTTTCTTTTGTTATAATGGAGTATAAAAAGAAGGTGATGCTAAGTGACTAATCTAGGCGTTGAAACCCTGCTTCCCATGCAACCGGGTGATATTATTTATTCATCCAAAAGTTTGTCCACATTTCTCATAGGTCATTGTGGCATTGTTGGACATGATATGCGGATACACCATGCACATCCGAAAGGTGCTTTTTCGGACTCCTTAGAGAGATACGTAGCACGTCACCTGTTAAATGGAAAAATAATTGTATTACGTCCACAATATGCTGACGTAGATAAAGTTGCTAGTTGGGCACAAAACAATATTCATCATATGAAAAAGTATTTCTTTCATCGAGAATTATGTAATCAGCAAAGCAATTATTGTTCTAAATTTGTTTGGCAAGCGTTCTGGTTCAGCTTGAAAGAAGATATTACAGGTAAAGGTCTGGAAGTGGATCAGGTACGGTGGATTTACCCAAAGTCCATTCGGCGAGCAGCTAACTTAAAAGAGATTGGTAGATGGAAAGTAAGTGATTTAAGGAAATAGTAATATCAACACAAAAGCCCCTGCATAAGCAGGAGCTTTCATCAATTTACCTTTTCCTATCGAACCGGAATGGCTACGTCAGAACCAATGGTCATGACATACGGATCGACATTTGGATTGGCTTCTAATAGATCATTTACAGTTACCCCATCATAAACACTTGCAATTTCATAGAAAGTATTACCTGGTTGAACGGTGTGATAAACATATTCGTCTGAATCAGTATCTGATTCCCCATAGTCAACAACGACAATCTCAGAACCGACAGTTAGACTATACGGATTAACATCAGGGTTTAAGTTTTCTAAATCATTAACGGTTACCCCATCATAGACGGCTGCAATTTCTGAAAAAGTGTTACCTGGTTGTACAACGTGTGTTACCACATCATTCTCATCACCATTCTCTTCCCCTGTTGGAATAACGATTTCCGCTCCAACCGGAAGTGCTTGAGGATCATAGTCGTTTTCTTCCACTAGATTGTCTGTAGAAACATCATCATAGTTTTGAGCTAGTCCCCAATACGTGTCACCTGATTCTACTGTTACTGTTTCGGACGCTGCTGAAACACCGATCGCACCAAAAGCCAATCCAGTACCAACCACTGCAGTTGCTACTCTTTTTGTTGCTTTCTTCATGTCTTAACTCCTCCTTTAGTAACGGTATATTAATTACATTCCACGTGTGAGTGTGAATAAACGTGAAATACAAATTTCTTTCTAGTAAGACAATTATCATACGAGATTGTATTGTTCTATTCATTGTCGCAATGCCTTTAGTGACGCTTATCTTTTATGTTATTTTTCCTGTGAAAATAAATATACACCACCATCAGTAATTCTTTGAGAAAAAATATCTATTTAATTTGACAAATAAAGTTGTCATAGATATAATGAGATTGACAATTCAAGTTGTCATTTTGACAAGTATTTTTTACGATAGGATAAGGAGGCGGTTTAGTGCCCTTAAACAATTCATTGAAAATGTATCGCGCAAAACTTGGTATAAACCAAGCAGAAATGGGGAGATTGGTTGGTGTTTCTCGTCAAACAATAAGTTTAATTGAGCGTGGAGACTACTCTCCATCGGTAACTTTAGCGATCAAGCTAGCGAGAATCTGTGAAGCAACTGTAGAGGATATTTTTATTTATGAGGAGAATGAAGATGAAAAATAAAAAAGATGCGTTAAAATTACTACTGATTATGTTAGTAGGTGGAATCGTCGGAGCAACAAGTAGTACCGTCTTGCATGCACTGGAAATCAATCGATTATCCGATTTAGGTCCTCGACTAATGGAGCATTTAGTAGTGCATATTTTATGGTATCAAATCGGTGCTGTTGTTATTTTTTTCGTTCCAACATTGCTATGGCTATACAAAGCGAAAAAAATAAGTGTTGATGATTCGGAAGATGTCGATTTAGAAGAAGATACAAATAATCAACTATTTGATAAATACTTATATCGTGGTTTGTTGTTTAATAGTGTGTATTTTGTGATCGGGTTTATTCTTTTTGGTTTATCAGCAGATATACGTAATCCGTTCTTTTGGAGCTCGATCGTTGTCTTTTTAGTTTTTATGTTTTTGAGTTCTTATATTGAGGTGAAAGTAGTCAGGTCTATGCAGAAAGCAGATCCGATGAAAAAGGGAGAACCTACCTCTATGAAATTTAATAAAGATTTTTTAGAAAGTTGTGATGAAGCAGAAAAACTACAAATCTATAAATCAGGATATCAATCCTATGTTTTTACACAAACGGCTATTATGATAATTTTTATCATCATGTTCGTATCTAAATTACATTTTGAATTGGGCAATTTGCCTATCTTACTGGTGGGAGGAATATGGTTACTTCAGTTGTTATCCTATTTTTACTATGCAGCAAAAAATGAAAAAAATTAAAGTAGTTAGACATTTGCTCAAATAAAGTGAGATTTTATTCTATTTCGGCAGTTCATCTTTATCTGGAAGTAATTGAAATTTCGCTTTATCTCTTTTAGGAAGATTGTATAATCAAGTTAGTCACCTAAAATAAAAGGTCATGTGAATTTCATGTTATATTGAAAGTACCACCAAACAATATAAGGAGTGAATTCACATGATCCAAGTAAATACTATCACAAAATCACACAAAGGAACACACCTTACCTATGCTGAAATGAAACAAATTGAAGCGTATAAAAAAATTGATCTGTCACACCGTGAGATTGGACGCCTGCTTGAACGCAGTCCACAAACGATCAATGATAATGTTAAAAAAGGAACAGTACTACAAGTAAACAAGCAGATTCAGAATGGCAAAGCCTATTTTTATGAGAAAGAAGTCTACTTCGCTGATGTCAACTTCAGAGTTTATGAAGAAAACCGTGAAAATTGTGGCCGCCGTCCTAAATGGATTGATGGCACAAAGTTTATCGAATGGGCAGACAAAAAGATGCTTGAAGAAAAATGGTCACCAGATGTCGTCGTTAATAAAGCAAGAGAAGAAAACTTATACCATGAATCGATCCTACCGAGTACATCAACACTTTACCATTGGATTGATAGTGGCATCATGAAGACCAAAAATATTGATCTGTTAGAAAAGGTTAATCGAAAACCACGCAGCACAAAAGGAAAGGAACGACGCAATAAAAGAGTACATGGTACATCAATCGAACATCGCCCAAAGTCAGTCGAGGAGCGACTAGAATTTGGGCACTGGGAAATGGATACGGTGATTGGAAGAAAATGTGCAGATGACCCAGTGTTACTGACGCTTGTTGAACGCAAGACCACCTTTGAACTTCTATTTAAGCTAGACGGAAAGCAATCCGAATGCGTTGATCACACATTAAGAACATTTATGAATCAGTTGTCAGGTATTGAAGGGAAAATATTCAAAACGATTACAGCCGATAATGGCAGTGAATTCAGTAATTTATCTGGATTATCTCAATCAATAGACGTTTACTTTTGCCATCCATTTGCTTCTTATGAGCGTGGAACAAGTGAAAATCAACACAAGATCATTCGGCGTTTCTTACCAAAGCATCAGTCATTTAAAGATGTGACGCAGTCCCAAGTTAAACGGATTCAACAGTGGATGAATGACTATCCGCGAAGAAATCATAACTATAAAACGCCTCATCAAGTATTTGCCTTAGAGCTACAAAAACTAAAGTTAGATCTTGTAGCTTAGCATTTTAGGGTCCCGGATTTTCCGCGCAAGTGTGCATGTATTTATTTGGGCTTAAGCCCAAATAAATACATGCACACTAATAAAACAAGATCAAAAACAGACCTAACAATATAACTTTGTGAATTCATAATATTTATTTTTCAAAGTGACTAACTTAAACTTGAAATTCAAGTTTCAATTTATTTCATCGTTTGAACTAAATTATCCAAAATAACAATGAAACAAAAAAACAGGTGCCTACGCATGATTCTGCGCGGACACCTGTTTTTTTACATCTATTTTTATGAATCATTAACTAACTTGTCTAATTTCAGGATTCATAACTGCTGGCGCTTTGTACGCACCAATCGGTAAGAGCTCTTTGCCATATAACTCATTTAATACTTGTGCCATCGCAGCGTAGATTGCTGAGAAACCACAAATAATTCCTTCATAACCCGCAATCGTTAAAATCACGCTAGAACCTGTGAAGTTGCCAATCGCAAGTAAGAAAAATAAAATCGTTAATGTACCAAAGACAACTTGAAGTGCTTTATTAATTCGTAACGTCCCGATAAACATAAAGAAGGTAAACAATCCCCACATGAATAGGAATGCAGCCATTGATAACGAACCTGCCGCTTCACCGTATCCCATAATTGGAAGGATATTTAGACCAACTAAGGCTAACCAGAAAAATCCGTAAGACGTAAAAGCCGTTGCTCCAAATGTATTGTTTTTCTTAAATTCCATGATGCCAGCAATCACTTGCGCTAGACCACCATAAAAGATTCCCATAGCTAAAATCATTGCATCCAATTCAAAAAAACCTGCATTATGAATATTCAGCAAGATCGTTGTCATCCCAAAGCCCATTAAACCTAACGGTGCTGGGTTTGCAATTATTTCTGTAATGTTTGTAACTTTCTTTTCCAATCCTGTCACTCCATCTTATCATACTTGTGTCAACACACAGCATCGATAAGTATATGGCTGAAAATGCAATCATGTCAAACTTTAAGCTCCACTTATAGATCTTAATTTCTAGCGATTATCAGCAATTTTTACCACAACACGAAACTGTCTTTCCGGGTGGGTTTCTTTGTTGATATACTGAATCCGCGCATCAAAAATATTGGCATGACCGAAGTATAACAACTTACTTAAAAGTGCATTTTTATCCTTTGGCACATAACCGATCTTCTTGCCATCATAAAAAATGACAACCGCCTCCGGATCATATGGATTATCCGATTCAGGAACAAGCTCAACATGTTTGCCCAAAGTCAGCTCCTCAATCACATCAAGCCCATCATAATAGGCAAACCCAGCAATATGAAAATCCATCAAATGACGACTGCGCTCATACTTATGCTCTTTAACTGACTGAATTAACTGCTCTCTTTGTTGATCATTCATGTTTATTCCTCCCCATAATTAACATCTAACTTCATTATACTACAAATATCTAGCACGAAATTCCCATTAATCAATTTTGCCCAAAAGAAATCCACCCTCAATCGAGAGCGGATTAACTTTACTAAATATATTTTCCGAAAAATTACTGTGCCACTTCTGCCGGTAAAAAGTTTTCCATAAACCGCGCATGTTTATCCAGCACAATCTGATTCGATTTAATCCCATGCTCCTTAAGTAAGGCAATGTTTTGAACAAGGAACTCGTCACTACCTACGACGTAATACAAGCCATCTTGATCAGCAGCTAACTCCTGCACTCTCTGATAATACGCCTCACGACTATCAACAAACTCAGAAGTAAACTTCTTCTCAGTTGCCGACTCGAAAATATTGGTAAAGATAAATTCCTTCGATGAATCAATATTTAACGAGTGGATCTGATTAACATTGTCAGGACGTGCAAAGTACTCAAGTACAAGCGGCCTAAAAGTCGCCAACCCAACACCCGATGATAACAAGTAAATATTCTTATTCTCTCGCCTTAGCGGAACATTAGAATTCGTTTTGAACAAAGCAACTTTACCACCAACATTAATATTTTTTAATATTGACTTAAACTCAGAACACTGCTCTTTAATTCGAGTCGTGATCCCAATCGATTTTTCATCCGGCAATGTAGAGATTGACATATGACGAACTAAACTACGATTCGGTTTTTCACCAGCATTAAAGCCCTCCAACGCGAAATACGTGTGCGCACCCTCCTCCCAAGTAAAACCTTCAGGACAATCGAGTAGATACGTCTTAACCTCAGGTGATTCATCGATAATCTGATTAATTTTAGTCCAATATATTTGCATGAATAATCTCTCCCCCTAACTTATAAACGATTTGTATGTATAAACTATACACTAAGTGATAACAATTCTCAATTAAAAGGTTTGAGTATTCAGAAAACTGCTGTGAAAACGATTTATTAACTAGCTTTACAAAGCCTTCAACAAGGTCCAATACACAGGCTAAGAATCAAACAAATATTCTTCAATTCCCGCAACAATCGCTTCAGCAACTCTGTCTTGAAATTGTTCAAAGACAAGTTCCATTTTATCTACATCACAAACGATTTCAAGATCCGGATCGACCGCGACACTTTCAAGCGCCTCATCCCCTGAATAAAGCACCGTCACATTGATAACTATCGTTAATAAAATTGGGGTGATAATCCTTTTTCCAGTACCTCAGCTATGAAGAGTAAAAATTCTTCGTGATAAATATCGAAAAAACGACCCCTTAATATTACATTAATGTTAT
>NZ_BAABDL010000010.1:0-21448 GCF_039539605.1 Amphibacillus indicireducens
TTGATTGGTTATTTTTAATTGATTTGATGCGGTTTATTCAGGTTTTATGATTGGGCTATGAATAATCTAGGTTCATTAAATGTTTTTTGCCAAAATTGTTCATTATTATTATTCTTATTTTCATCCCAAATAACTAACAGTTTTTTTAGATTAGCTATTCCTACAACATTATTTAATTGGTCAAGTTCATCCGCTTGTATTTCAAGTAATTTAGCAATGATTTGATCAGAATTTTTCGTGCTTCCCATCCATTTTAAAGTTTTTGTTAGAAGCTGATTCTTGTCATCATCCAGAATGGCATCCAATAAAGGATCATCTTCCTTTAATATTGCTGCTATTCTTTCTGTGAGGATATCTTTTTTTTGAATAAGTATTATATCCCCACTGAATTCCATAATCTTCATAAACCTTATAGTACATATCTAATTCCGTCATAAGGGTCAACATTTCTTCTGCTTTAATTTCAAGCTTGAAGAATTCGTCTGCTTTTAATTTAGTTGCGTCATACTCTTGATAATCTTCCCATAGATCACCGGGTCTTTTCCTCTGGAATAAAAACCAACCCCTAACTGATGCCTCTTCATTCTGATCATTATTAACGATCATCGGCCTGAAGAGTAACCTAGTAGTTCTAGTTTCTCTTAAAACAATATCTTTACCCTCCGCCGTATCAGCAGATGTTGAATTAACAGTAACTTGCATTTGATCAACCTCCATAAGTGATTTCCAATTTACACAAAACAACATAGTTTTCCCAAAACCTTTACTCTATATTTTACTTGTCCAAAGCTCATACACGTTATTCATTTTGATCTTCTTGATTTTATAGACAAAAACCCCAACGAAACTCATACTCTTCATCGGGGTCCTCTCATGTTGTTAATAAATTTTCTACTTTAAAACAAATCTAAACCTTCCTTGCCACTTCCTCATCCAATATCCTTTTCCGTTCCTTCCAATCTGGCATCAATAGTTGAAGCAGATTGAAGAAGTTGAAGTCATGATCAGGATATTTGAAATGAAGTAGTTCGTGTAAGATGACATAATCGATACAAAATCTAGGAGCGATGATAAGGTCTTTGTTCAAGATAATCTTGTTCCCTCGCGGTAAATAACTGCCCCACCTTAATTTCATTTTTCTCGTCTCTAATTGTGGGCGTGCTATGTCATATATTCTTACAAGTTCATGCATACGGCTTAAAGACTCTTGAAAAACAATCTCTTGTCTTTGTTCGTACCACTCGATCATTAATTGCTCTTTCCCATGAAAATCTTCTACAACTTTTACATACATTTCAATCGTTCCACGATAGTAACGAACATATTCTTCTGCAACTGTCTCATACACTTTTAACCTATACTGTCTGCCTAAATACCTGAATGTTTCACCCGTTACATATTCACGTGGAATTTTCTTATATGGTGCAGTACGTTTAAAATAGTTTAACTTCGATAAGATCCAGCGACCTTTTGACTTAACAAAAGCCTTTATTTCCTCAATGTCCACTTCATCATTCGCCGAAACGAATATATGTTGATCTGGCTGAACTGTGAGGTTTATATGCTTTACGTCTTTTCGAATTAACTCAAATGTAACTGGCTGATCACCATATTGTACAGTTAACATCATCATTAAAACCTCTGTCTTGCAATTTCTTGCATATTTCGATTCAGTTTATCAATTGTATCCCAGTCTAGTTCAAGATTATACTTTTCCTTGTATTCAAATAGTACATCTTCAATTGCTTGTTCCATACTGTTTCTCACGTCTTGATTATTGTGCCAATCGACTTTTACTTGCTCTTCAATTGCTTTTTCGATATCAAGGGATACTTTTCCTAAAATATCTTTCATCGCTACGTCTTTATTTGTCTCATACTTTGCCCGTTCCTCTGTAAGTACATCATGAAGACTTCCGTAAAACGCTTGAGCATGTGGGTTACGTTTAATATCATCGGGATAGCCAACGATATCCTCTTCTTCATACTCATCGGCATGCTTATACATTGCTTCGAGATACTCTTTCTCACTAATTCGCTTTTCCTTGTATTTATTAAACGTTTCTTCAATCATCTCGGAAAACTTTTTATAATATGCAGGGTCTTTCCCATAATTATTACTAATACTTCGGCTGATGCGACTGCGAATAGCATCAGCTCGTGAAGCTTCTCCTTCAAGCATTTCAACTTCTCGTAATAGTTCATTTTTATCTGTTAAATTCACTTGCTTTGTGATTCGGCTTACGTCATGGCTTGTAATATCGCTATCGATAAGTTGTTGCATTTTTGGATCTAACTCGGACAAGTCCACTGAATCACCATACCGAATTCGAACAGATTTTCTTAATTCCTTATAAAACTTCACATTACGCTCAATATCTTTAATTTCATCTTCCATCGCGTTATACAGATTCGATGAGCTGATCGCAAATTTTAATGACGTTTCTACTTTATTTAACTTTGCATAAAAATCGTCCCTTATCCGTTGATCCGCTAGAATAACCTCATATGCACCACTGTCTTCAGTATTATGAACAGCTTTGAAAATATCAACAAGATTACTATAATTTTGCCTCAGTTCCCCGATAATTTCCATCGAATCATACAGTGTTCCCTCTAAGTCTTTGGGATCAAATTGTTCCAGTCCACTACCAGAATAAACGTTCATTGCGTTATTTAATTCTGTTAAAAGTCCTCTGAAATCAATGATTAAACCACGATCTTTCTTATCATATAATCTGTTCACTCGAGCAATTGCTTGTAATAAATTATGCTCTTTCAACGGTTTATCAACATAAAGCACTGCTGCTCTTGGTGCATCAAAACCTGTGAGTAATTTGTCAACAACAATTAAAATATCAAAGTCTCCATGAATAAACTGATCTTTGATCGATGTTTCATAACGTCCTTCATCCCCATATCGTGCCATCATTCGATCCCAATATTTTTGAACGATATCTGACGTTTCTTTTGTCGGATCATCATGACCTTCTCTCGTGTCAGGTGGGGAAATGATGACTCTTGCTTCAAGCTCATCATAAAACTCAAACATCTTTAAATAACGAATTGCATCTGCTTTACTACTTGTCGCCAACATTGCATTAAGCTCAGTTCCAGCTAGTGTTTTATTATAATGTTCAATAATCCACATCGTAATTAACTGAATCCGCTTTTGGGATGATGCGACTCTTGTCAACGTACTCCATCGTTGTTTCACATCTTGTTTTTGTTCTTCTGAGAGTCCTCTTGTTAACATTTCTAAGTTACGGTCAATAATTTCGTCATTCACTTCTTGTTCGACCATTAATCCTTCATAAAATAACGGTAAAATGGTTTCATCTCGCACCGCGTCAGCGATCGTATACGTATGAATAAGATCACCGAATTTCATCATTGTGTTCTTCTCTTTTTTCATAAGTGGTGTTCCTGTAAAGCCTAAATATGATGCGTTAGGGAAAACTTTCCTCATTTTATTATGGAACTTACCATATTGTGTTCGGTGTGACTCATCAACTAACACAAAAATATCTTGTGATAAAATTGGTTCCTGATAATCTGCCGCTGTTTCAAATTTATTTACAATTGTTGTAATAATATCAGCTACATTATCATTAATTAAATCAACTAAATGCCTACCTGTACTTGCCTGATTCGGCCGTAAACTCGTATGCTGAAACGTTTGGTAAATTTGATGATCTAAATCAACACGGTCTGTAACAATAACAACTTTCGGATGTGCACCACGTAAGGCTGAAAATATATATTTCGCAAACATAACCATTGTGAGCGACTTCCCACTACCTTGCGTATGCCAAATCACACCAGATTTTCGATTCCCATTTTCGTCCCGTTCTTCAATCCGGTTTACAATTTCTTTGACACCAAAAAATTGCTGATAACGTGCGACCTTTTTTACGTTACTATCAAACACAATAAAATACTGCATAAACTCTAGTATTCTATCCGGATGAAATAATGAAACAATATCTTGATCTTGTTTAGCTATTTCTCTCGTTTGAATCGCATCATTTAAAATGTTTGATAGCCAGTCAATTTCTTCTTCCCTCCAAACCGCCCAAAATTTAGAAGGTGTCCCACATGTCGCATAGCTTGCTTCATTTCTATTTGTTGCCATGACGAGCTGAACAAACTTAAACAAATGTGGCGCATAATTTTGTTTTTGATTACGAATCATTTGACTTACTGCTTGATTCAGTGGAATTGCTGGTCGTTTATTTTCAATCACACCGATTGGAATGCCATTGATAAATAGAACAATATCTGGAAAGATATGTTCGATCCCATCTTCCCGTTCAACTTGAAATTCATCTGTCACATGAAACACATTATTTTCTGGATTCACCCAATCAATATAATTAATATTGAACGACCGGCGATTACCGTCAGGTGTAAATTCTTCATAACTTTTTCCAAGCATAAGTAAATCATAAATTTTCTCATTCGTGTTTACAAGACCATCTGTTAGTGGAACATCAATATCACTCAATGCTTTATCAAGGTTTCCTTCAGAGAAGGAGTGATATTCGCCTTTATACTCATAGCGATTTATTTTAGTAAGTTGTTCTTTTAAAACAGCCGTTAAAATCGGATTGTAAAAGTTGCCACGCATAGCAGTTGCTTCATTTGGTGATATATACTCATAACCAATTTTTTGTAGCAACTCTAATGCAGGGACTTGGCTTGAAGGACGTTCATGATATAGATTTTTACCCACTAGTTACAGCCTCCTTTACCCGGACAATTCCTGTTAACAATAACTGCATCAGACCTTTTTTCTGTTCTTTTAGTTTTGCAACTTCTCGTTTGAGTAGGTCTATTTCTTGGTCTGCGGTTGATAGAATTTTAGCGATACGATGTTGTTGTGAAATACTTGGAACCTCAAGTGTTGTTTTTAAGAATTCTGTTTTAGATAAATTAAATCTTGTAGAGCCCTGAGCAAGCCGCATCATTTCATATCTAAAGCTATCTCCTCTTAAACAGTACCTTAAAAACTCGGGTAAAACCTCTTCAAAACTGCTTAATCTAAAGCCGAAACAAAAACTGTTCAGATAAATATCTTCTTCTATTTCGTCTAAAAGGACTGAACTCATTCCTACCTCATGAGGGGTCTCTGAAGATGTTGTAAAAAATACATCACCATACTTTATCATATTTTGTTTTTCCCCTTCTTTGAGTAACACCCTATCAAAAACATTTAAATTCAATTTAGAATTATCAAATATATTTTTAAAAGTGATAAATTTTTTCCCTGTTCCAAAATCCTTACGTGTTTTTCCGGTTAAACCATTATAAGTCTTACCTAAATCCCTTAACTTTAATTTAAACCACTGATTTGAATTGACTGGTGTAAGTAGTTCTTGCATCAACCCTTTTTTCTGTTCTTCTTTTTCTTTAATAAGGGATTCTTTTAATTCAATCGCCCGATCCCATGTTGATAATATATCTGCTATTTTTTGTTGTTCATCTACTTTATTTGGTATTGGTATTTTATGCATATGGACATCATTCCTATTTAAAGTAGGAACGCCTGTGCCTGCATGAAATCTTTCAAGTTTTATATATTTATATAAGTAGTATACAAACTTTTCTACATTCCTCTTAAAGTCTGTTACCCATAAAGTTGTATTGTGTGGCCAAAAGTTGTCCGTAATATAAAAAACATTACCAATTGTCCCTGATCTTCCAGTCACAACTCCTGGTCCCTCAACTTTATATTCGTTGTGATATCTAGAAATCCCATTGGAATAGCAAACGGGAGTATCCCCAATATTCACCTTTGATGCCGGCAGATCGAACCCTCTCTGTAATGGAGCTATGTCTTTTAGCTGCTTTACTTCCCAATCTGAAGGAAAGATATCGTTCCTGTATTGTTTATAACCTGCCGGAATAATCTCCTGTCTAATCTGCTCAATCCTATCCTTTATTTCTTGATTCAATAGTGCTCCCCCACTTTCTCCCATGCAAAATATGTTTACTTCAACCTCTTCTGTTCTATAAACTCATCAAAATCGTCTTTCTCCGAATATTCAAGTCGCTCTTGATGAAAAATTTCATACTGATCTGTTGCTAATTTATCAGCTACTTCCCTGCGTACTTTTCCAGCATTTTGAAGGATTTCATGTTCATTAAATTGCAAAAATGCATCTAATCGTTCGATCCAGTCTTTCATATACATGGCTTCATGTCTTTTAGCTTGTAATTCTGCATAGTCTAGGTACATGGTGACGATTCGATTTAATTCATCTAATTCTGTATCTGTTAAGTAATTTTTTGCTATGGTAACATCTTCTTTCCGAACTTTGTCACCTTTCCATGAGGTCAATCCCATGTTTTCTTTTGAGGCATCAGCCCGTAACTTGATTAATTCGGGAGCTGTATGCCCGTGAATAGCAAAGTGGAGCTTGTTTTGTACAGTTGCGAAAAACTCCTTTGTCATTGGAACATTAGGATCATAATCAACTGACGTGGCGTAAATATCAGTGATCTGTTTGTAGAAACGTTTTTCTGATGATCGTATATCACGAATACGTCTTAAAAGTTCATCAAAATAATCGCTTCCAAGATTCTGAACTTCCTTTAATCGTTCATCATCCATTGTAAAACCTTTGACAAGATACTCATTCAATCGCTCTGTCGCCCACTTTCGAAACTGTGTTCCACGATGAGAACGAACACGATAACCAACAGCAAGAATCATTTCGAGATTGTAAAAGGCTACTTCGCGTTCGACTTGACGAGTCCCTTCAGTTTGAACTATTAGGTTTTTCCTAATAGTTGCCGTCTCATCCAACTCGCGCTCTTGATAGATGTTTTTTATATGTTCATTTATTGTCGGTATTCTTTTTTGATATAGATCTGCCATCGCTCTCTGTGTCATCCACACTGTTTCATCTTCCAAGCGCACATTAATCTTCGTTTCGCCATCTTCTGTTTGGTACATGAGAAACTGAGAATCATTCGACATGCTTTACACCTCCACCTCAAAATATATAATCATTATTCTAGCTCCCTTAACTCCATCTCATTTAAACTTTTGCCGTTATGCTTCCATTGTCTGCGTCCATTTTCCGTTCCTCCAGCTATAGCCGCAGCCGCGTAACTTGGACTATTGAAAATATAATCATCCGTAAATTCATAAAGGCCTTCATGACTCATTTCTTTTAATACTCCACTTTCAACCAATGAGCTTCTCATCTTTTTGATAGCTGGCAATGCAGAAGGTCGATCCTCAATAACCGCTGTTGATCCTTTGAGTACGATATATTTATCATCTTCAATTTTCATTTGAGCTTGTGCATTATATACACCAAACTCATAAATCACATCTTCTTCAGATTCCTTTTTTGCCATTGACTCAATGCGTTTTGGCTCCAGAATATCGATCCCGACTGATGACATAATTAATCTGATCGCACTTAGAAAATGCTTCATTTCCGCTGTGTCGACCTCCGACAGATTAGGTGTAGAAGGTATTTGGTTATTTTCCAGTTCTGCTTTATCCGCCTGGGTAATCAGCTTGTGTATTTCAGATTCAAGATATTGGATTTGCGTTTTCGTTATGTAGTCGTCTTTAGAAGTAAATACAATCGCCTCATCCCAAAAATCCTTCTGTTTTCCACCACGCGAATGACTTTTGAGCCTCAAATCAACTGACTCTCCTTCACCAACATAGACCATTAATTTGTCTGGATTTTCGATGTTATTTCCAAGTAAAATATAACAACCTGGCTTCTTTGATTCATTTCTTTCTAAAAACTCTTTTAATTTTGTCCTTGGAAATATTGTTGTATATATCGTCATGTTAGATATTTCCACCGTTCTAAGTCCTTTTGGATTTCCATCGACTAAAAACAAACGGATTAAACTTCCCGACAAGTGAATCCCTCCGTTCAGAAATCATTACATTAATCTCTTTTTTACTCATCGATTCTTTTTGGTTCTTTTTTTTCTAACTGTTTAATACTTTTTTCAGGTGTAGGCAAATTCTCGGGCATGGTACCACCAAGGTCTTCAATTGTTTGTCGAACTTTTGCTCCAACTTCATAATGTGTTCGATTCGCTTTTGTTTTTCCTTTTATGCGATCACGCCGTAATTTTTCATCTGTTTGCGTAGCTCTAAATAAATTGGCGGCTAATTCGGTACTTCCCATATGATCAAGAATTTGCTGGCTCTTTCTTAGCTTTTTTCGTTGATGAATCTGTTTGGCCCCCATCCCACCATATAAACCTTGGTAACCATGGTTTTGAAAAACTGCATAGTCATAAGGTGTTTCAACACCTGCATTTTGTGCCGCTTCAGCCAAGGATTTATTATGTTCCTTTAATTCATTTCTTATTGCTAACCGCTTTTGATCTTCATCTAATGACTGAAATTCATCCTGTAGCTCTTGCTTACGGGTTTGAACTGCGAAATATGTTTGGCCTAAAGCAACAACTTCTTTTTTGGGATCCGCATTTTGGACAATTAGATAGCAAGCATACCGAGATAACATCATATCATTAATTCCACGAACAGCTCCTGAACCCAATTCAACCATTTTCCTGACCTCAGGAAAATGGTCTAAAACGTTATGGCCACTGTTTTCACAAGCTTCTTTAGCTTTGTCAATTACCCTTGAAAAATTCTCCCATTTACTATACTGTAAAATTTCTTGCAAATCCCTGGCATACCAATAATCTTCACCATAGTCATTGACATGACGATATTCCTCAAACACCCGCTCGTTATACGAATCTATATTTGACATGAGTGCTCCCCCCTTATTGTTAAAGCCCCAACTCTTTCAAATACTTCTCCATCTGACTTTCTACTTCTTTCAATTCTGCTTGAATATCTTTTATGTTTGTCGCTACTTGTTCCATATCAACCGGATCTTCTTCCTCAAATGTGTCTACATAGCGCGGAATGTTTAGGTTAAAGTCATTCTCCTCGATTTCTTTAAATGTTGCGACATAAGAAAATTTATCGATTGTTTCATAGTTGTTATATGTTTCAACAATTCGATCAACATCTTCTTTGCGTAAGAAGTTTTGATTGGAACCTTTTTCAAAATACTCTTCAGCTGAAGCATCGATGAATAACACATCTTTTTGTGTACGTCCCTTTTTAAACACTAAAACAGTTGCTGGAATACCTACTCCATAAAATAGTGCTTCTGGTACCCCGATGACTGCATGTAAGTAATTTAACTTAATAAACTGTTCTCGAATTTGCTTCTCTGCTGCTCCCCTAAATAAAACACCATGAGGTAAAATGGTAACCATTGTTCCACCCTCAGCAAGTGATGCTAACATATGCTGAACAAATGCCATATCTCCACGACTTGCAGGAGCTATTCCCCAGTCAAAACGACGATATGGATCAAGCTCTGGTGACATGCGGAAGCGATCTTCACCTTCGCCAGCAAAACCTTCTGCCCATTTCGCCAATGAAAATGGCGGATTCGCAACAATTCGTTGGAATTTCATTAAGTTCCCCTGATCATCTAAATGAAGAGGGTTTGCAATAGTATCTCCCCATCCGATATTCGCGTCATCAATATTGTTTAAAAACATATTCATTTTCGCGAGAGAATGGGTTTGCCCATTTCGTTCCTGGCCATATATTGCAACTTTACGATCCTTTACTTTATCAACAACACGGATTAATAACGAACCTGAACCACACGTCGGGTCATAAATTCGGTCGTTCTCTTCTGGTTCTACAAGTTGTGCTAATAGTTCAGATAACATAGGGGGAGTAAAAAATTCTCCGCCTTTTTTACCTGCATCAGAAGCAAACTGCTCAATCATATACTGATAAGCATTTCCAATAATATCTTCATCTTCAATCATAGATGGGCGAAGGTCGAGACGATTGAAGTCTTCCAAAACGTTTCTTAGAATAGTGTTTCGCTCTCGTGTTGAACCTAAAACAGCTTCACTATTAAAATCAATATTACGAAATACCCCGCGTAATTTTGTTGCGTTCGTGTCTTCAATATTACCTAGTGCTTTATTGATAATCACACCGATTTCTGGATTAGTTCGCTCACTATATAAATAATCAAACGTTGATTGTTCATCTAACACGAATCGCTCACGATTCATTGCTCTCTGAATTCGTTCATCATTCCCATCATATTTTTCCTGGTAAACTTCTAATCTCTCTTTATGTACGTCACTCATATATTTCACGAATAACATGACAAGGATGTAATCTTTATATGTGCTCGAATCAATTTTCCCTCTAAATGTATCAGCAGCACTCCAAAGAACTCGATTAATCGTATCTTGTGTAGTCTTTCCCATTAATAATCCCTCATCTTCTCTTTAATAATTTCACTTGTGATCACTTGATAGTATTGATCTTTCTGTTCAATAAGATCATTCAGTAATCGACGCTCTCTTAAATATAGCTTGTGTAATTGAGTAATGTTTTCTTGATCTGTTAATGATAACTTTGGTATTTGAAGCCTGCGAATGATTTTCTGATTAATGTTTGGAGTAAGTGTTCCAGATTGTGATCGGAAAAACTCTCGCCTCACATTACTCGTATTTAAGTACCAACTAACATACTCTGGTAAATATCCCGTGTGTGTAATTTCAATTGATACAAAATAAGATGGAATCAAAACGCCAGCTTGATGTTCTTGAATACAAACAGACGTAAACGGTTCATTTAACCGTAGAAGAATTTCCCCTACTTGCGTAAAATAATGATCATCTAAAATTTCATTACTAGGAAAAAGTTCAAGATCTGCCTCATTAAAATCACCATGTGCTTCAATATTGTTTAAACTTAGTATTTTATACTTCTTTTCTAGTTCAAGCTCACTTCTCGCCCGCTTTCGTGATAAAATTAAACCAGACTCGATTTGACTAATTTCACCTAACCTCACGTAACACCACCTACCTGCTTTTTAAGTTTAAAAATCACATTTAACATTTGAATACCATTATACATACCACGAAATTATTGTCAAGTTTATATTTTGTTAAATTAAGCATTTAACAAATAAGTGCGATGTGTTTTTTATATAACTCGCTAAACACAGGTTACCAATTATTTGGTGAAAAGTAACCTAGCATAGAAAATAACTATTCTATGCTAGGTTTGTGAGTTTTTGGGTTTAAATCAATGTTTTCGAAACATAAATATTAAGTTTTTCAGTTTGTTTTTTGATGATTCTTTATATTAAACTACGTGACTTAGCGTGGATCTAGTTGGCTTAAAAGTATACTGGCCTGCCATAAAAGGTGATCATGCCGTCTCTCCGCGTAAAGTCCTGCAGTGAATGTACGCTGAAATGAATCATGTGGCATAAGTATATAAGTAATGAGTATTTAACAAATCTATATTAATAGCGAAAATAAACTTTTGGTAAAAAACAATAGGAAATCCCTGATATAAAAGGATTTCCCTAATTCAACGCTTTATTATCACTCGTTAAGAACAAAATAATATTCTTCTGAAATGGCGGTTCTTACAAGGATTTATTTTGTTTATACAATTCTCTTTTCAGTAATACCACACACTCCACATGGGACGAGTTACCAAGCTTGATGTCTAGGTTTTTTTTAGGTGAGTACGTCTGCGGGAACATGTCGACTAAAGATGTACGTTCGTGGGAATAGTCAATAAATTTTGTTATATGCCAAGGCTTAAAGTCATCTTGTTCATCCTATTACGATCTTCAACAAGAAAACCTTATACTCTTTTATCAAATCCTGGACTTGAAAAATATTCATCAAAAATATTTGGATCAAATGGTTCTCCATGTTTCCAAATTGGATTGTTTTCCCTCACAATATCGACTAACTTTTGCGCCTCTGCTGTCTTTATTTGCGTTAATGTCCACATAGTTGATGCCCGTTCATCTACAGGTAAAGTCTGCGCATGTTTTTTTATGAGTTCATTAAATGATTCACTTTTTTCGTTTACCATACCAAATCCATTTATAAAATTCTTTCTTGTCTGCTCGATAACCTTTTCTTTTATATCATCTGAAACTTCAACTATCTTTTTCCAGTCGCTCCGTCCAGTAATATCCATTCCCGGTTCAATGAACTTACTCGGATCAAAAGTTTCCTGTTGATTTTGTAGATTAGATATTTTATCTGCTTGTTGCATTGTCTTAATCCACATAGATAAGTATTGACCACCAATACGCATATTAATCAGACTCCCTTTTATTTATGATTTTCTTATTCATAACTAATGCTCTATCATTATTTGTTAATACGTATAATCTACTGTCATTCGTGCGGTTGCAGTTGAAACCGTTCTAGTTGTAACAATATATACTTGCCAAGTACCATAAGGATCTAATCCATTAAATTCAGTAAACGATAGTGAGGTACTACCTACCAAGCGCGAGGCCGAATAACCACTTGGGTGTTTAACGTAAAGATAAAACGAATCACTTCCAGAACTAACATTAACATTCACTTTAACACTTGATACTGATGCATTCCCTGGAATTGATCCCGATGAAATGTTCCTTGAAGCAGATGGATTTCCAAACAGTGAGTTCATTGTGCCTGTACTACCAGTAAAATAATTTGACGCAGTATCCACTGGTTATGCCATTGTTAGACAAATCACAAAAGACATTATAATGATAGACATTTTCTTTTTCATCTTGAATAATTCTTCTCTCGTTTAAGTTTATTTACTATATATATCGGTCACTGCATGCATTTCTTTAGTTTCACAATATAAAAACGACCTATACAATTATCACTATGTCGATTGTATAAGTCGTTTTTTGAATGAAATATTATATTTCAACTTCAACAGCCATTTCAGACTTAAATTCTATCTCCAACTTTTCAGGATGAACAGTAATCTTTTCAATCATTCGCCTCATTAGTTGTTCATCATACGTTTCTAATTCACATGTTTGCTTTTTTAATAATTCTGCAATTTCATTCAATCGTTCTCTTCCATTATCCTGTTCCGCAATCTCTAGTTGAAGTTGTTGTTTCTCTTCCCTTCGTTTGTAAATATTATCGACAACGTCATTAGAATCTTTGTTTGAATTCGCTAGGTCGATTAAAGAATGCTGCAACGTTTCTAGTTCTTTTTCAACTTTCATCAGTTTATCGTGTAAGTGACTTGATAATGTTTGGGCAATATTTTGTTCTAAGACTTTGAGGAAATTGCTCCGATTTTTAAACAGTTCATTGATCGCTTGGATAACGGCTTGTTTTAAATCATCTTCTCTAACTGTTCGCGCATCACAAAATACTCCTGTATTTTCAAGTCTGCTGACGCATCGCCAAACGATTGACCTCTTCCCTCGGTTATTCCAATGGACTCTTCTAAATATCTCCCCACAGTTTTCACAAAATACAATTTGAGCCAAACTGTGGTTGCTACTGTAATTTCGTCTTTGTCCATTTTTGCTAATATGAGCGATTTTTCGTTTTTTCAATTCTTCTTGCACGAGTATGAAGAGATGTTTTGGTATGATGGCTTCGTGGTTATTTTCCACATAGTATTGCGGAACAACACCATCGTTGTTCACTCGCTTTTTCGATAAAAAATCAACGGTATATGTTTTTTGAAGAAGTGCATCTCCCATATATTTTTCATTCGTTAATATTTTATGAAGTGAACTGCTGTACCATTTTTTTCTTCCTGCACCCGTCAATATACCGTCCGCTTCAAGTCCTTTTGCGATTTTATTTAAGCTAGACCCTTCCAAGTATTCTCGGTAAATACGCTTGATGATTTCTGCCTCTTCTGGCACAATGACTAAGCGTTTATTTTCATCTTTTGTATAGCCAAGGAATCGATTATGGTTTACTTGCACTTCACCTTGTTGATATCGATATTGAATACCAAGTTTTACGTTTCGACTTAATGACTGACTCTCTTGCTGAGCAAGTGATGCCATAATGGTAAGCATCACTTCCCCTTTCGCATCCATTGAATTGATATTTTCTTTTTCAAAGAATACGGGTATATCTCGTTCTTTCAGCTTTCTTATATATTTCAAGCAATCTAACGTGTTCCTTGCAAATCGGCTGATGGACTTTGTAATGATCAGATCGATTTTTCCATCCATACAATCAGCTATCATTTTATTGAACTGTTCCCGCATTTTCGTGTTCGTTCCTGTAATGCCATCGTCTGCATAAACCCCTGCAAGTTTCCACTCGGGATTAGCTTGAATGTATGACGTGTAATGTTCGATTTGCACTTCATAACTCGTTGCCTGTTCATCACTGTCAGTTGATACTCGGCAATAAGCAGCTACCCTTAATTTTTGCTTATCACTTACTTCCCTCGTTCTTCTTGGTCTCTCAGGAATAACTGTAACATTTCTTGAACTTTCCATACTCTAAGTCACCACACTTTCTATTAAACTGTAAACATATTCTGCTTGTTTATATGGGTTGTCATGTTTGATATCGATAGTTGGTATAGTGAATGTGGGAATTTCAAACGGGGTTTCTTCTTGTTTTTTATTTAGTCTACCTAATTTTTTTGCCCGTTTATATCTTTCTATCTTCACTTTTTCAAATAATTCTTTTGATATTAAGATAGGAAAAATATCCGTTCCTAAGTATCTTTCATCCGTTAATATTCGGGTAATACCGCCATGATTTCTCTTTATTCCCGCTTCCTTAGCGGCATTTGCTAATGACAATCCTGATAAATACGCTTGAAAAAGATGCTGCAGTTGTTTCAGCTCTTCTTTATTTATGACTACTTTACCGTTTTCAATTTGATAGCCAAATGGTGTATGTGCCATCACCTATTCACCTCTTCCTTTAGCAACAAGCCACTTTTTAATAAAAAACCTATTTTTGTTGACGAGTCTATATAAACCTTTTCAATATATTCGTTAAATATCGTCTCTTCAAATGATGCAACTTCCTGCTGTTTATCGGTGAAACTCATCAGTCTTTTCAGTTCGTAGACTTGTTCTTCTTCGTTGCGAATAAGTCGTAGCAACCGTTCTTTATTCTCCAACAACTCATTAATTTGGTTGTCCATCTTCGCCCGTTGTTCTTCATACAATTTCTGTTCTAAAAACTTATCATCCATTAGCTTTTTCAACATTTGACTCTTTGCATAGCACTCGGTCAATTGCAGTTCAATATTATCGAGTTGCTCTTCTATATCCTGTTTAAAGCCATTTTTCATTGTTTCAAATAGCGGATGCAGTATTTCTTTACGAGCAAATATAAGTTTATTCATCATCGTAATAAAGGCTTGATGAATTCGTTCTTCTCTTATAAAAAGCATGGAGCATCTATCTTTATTTTTGATATGTGTTGAACAGCACCAGGCGATATATTTTTTATGGGTTGAAGTATGAATTCTTCTTTTAAATGTATCGCCACATTCCGCACATTTAATCTTTCCTGAAAAAGGATAGCGATTTAAATATTTTCTACTTCCGACTGCTACATTCTTCTGACTTGCTTGGTATTCGAGCATCTGATTAGCCGCTTCAAAATCAGTATGTGTGATGATTGCTTCATGATGATTTTCAATTAAGTATTGATCCAGTTCACCTTGATTTACTTTTCGATTGAAATGCTTATCGGTAAAAGTTTTTTGAAGTAGCACATCTCCCGTGTATTTTTCGTTCTTTACTATTCCACGTATCGTAGTGCCTGTCCAATTACCATTTCGTTTTGTTGGAACTCTTTCTTCGTTTAGCTGCCTAGCAATGCGTTCAGTTCCCACTCCTTCAAGTACACTATTGAATATTCGCTTGACGACCTGTGCTTGATCTTCATTTACAACAACCTGTTCATCGATATAATCGTAACCGTAAGGCGGATACGATAATTTGTACGTTCCACGTTTGAATCGTTGCCTAATCGACCACTTACTGTTTTCTGAAAGCGACACTGATTCATTTTCTGCAAGGCTACTTAAGATTGAAAGCATAAGTTCACTTTCCATTGAGCTTGTATTGATATTTTCCTTTTCAAAATAAATCTGCACACCTAAGTCCATTAATTTTCTGACTAACTCCAAGCAGTCAATTGTGTTTCTCGCAAATCTACTAATGGATTTAGTTAAAATGAAATCAATCCTTCCTTTTTCACAGTCGGATATTAAGCGAAGCAGTTCAGGTCGTCTATCCTTTTTCGTCCCTGTGATACCTTCATCACTGTAAATATCAACGAGCCGCCATTCTTCATTTGTTTCAATCAAAGTTTTGTAGTGTCGTCTTTGTGCTTCTAAACTAATAAGTTGATCCTCATTTGATGTTGATACACGTATATAGGCAGCAACCTTTTGTTTCGGTTTTATTGCTGAAGATGTTGTCACATCAAGCATTGTTATCTTTCTCATCAACTCCACCCCCTTCTTGTACGTGATACATTACCGTTATAACACTGTTATATCAAGGTTTATCGCACATTAACGGACCTAATAAAGGATTGAATTTTTGACGATTTAATTTGCTTATTTGATTGAATTCTTCTTGAGAAATGAGTCTTTCTTCACGAAGTTTTATAAGCATTTTTTCAGCAAGATGAAAATTAAGTTCATTTTGAAGTTGTTCCTTGGTTTGTTTTGATGGTGTATGGTTTGGTGTTTGATGATTAGGTGAGAGTTGTGTCATTCGCATATCGTTTTCCTCCTAAATAGTCTTCTACCTATATGCGAAAAAAAGTGGGAATTCGAACCCTTATTTCTGTAATATGTTGATTAATAGTTGATATGTAATTGAAGTTCTAGATATAATGAAAGTAGATTATTCAACAAACGGGCCAGATTGTGTAATAAAAACAAAAAATTTTACAGAACAAATATTATGTTAAGGGAGGGTATTTTAAATGTGTGGGATTTGTAAGTAGACATAGAGCAAGAGATTTAAAATTACCAAATAAACGTGAAAAATTATTAGACGCAATTGAAAATGATTTATCAAGTGATGATAATGTCCTTGCATTTTTTTATGGTGGATCTGTTGGGAATAAGAACACAGATGTCTATTCAGATATTGATCTTAGAATAGTCATCAAACCTAACAAAATAAAAGAATACGTTTTAAATAAGAAAAATCGTGCTAAAAACTGGGGCAATGTCCTTTATTATGAGAATTTAGACCCTTATTCAATTTATACTATTGCTCACTATGATTGTTTTGTTAAAGTAGATATCTTTTATTTTAGTCCAGATGATATTCAACCATCTACATGGTTGAAAAATATAAAAATAATAAAGGACAATGAAGGTTTAATGACTGATATATTAAAGCAGTCAATGGTTCTTAGTTATAAACCATCGGTAGATGAATTTGATAATTGGAGAACAAAATTCTTTGCATATTTGCATGAGGCATATAGAAGAGCAATGAGACAAGAGTATTATTATGCTTTGGATTGTATTGATAAATTACGCTTATCAATAGTAACTGCTTGGTACATGCATTTAGGAATACAACCCAATACGTTTGGTGATTGGGCTAAATACGAAGATGATCGAAGTGAATTGAGAGAATGGCAAAAGTCACTACTCAAAAGTTGGGAATGTGGAAGAAATACGGAAGAAATTATAAATGTTATGAAAAGTATCGTTCTTGAATTTAAGAATCTCCATAGTTCTCTTTGTGAATTATTGGAAATTGAAGAGGATTTAAAGTGGGTAAATAAAATTGTAAGTATGGCCTTATGAAAATCAATAATTATTAAGGCATCTTTTATTCCACTAGCGGGCGCGATTGTGGAAGAACAAATAGTCATTTAAGTTACAACCGAAGAGTTTAACTACTCTTCGGTTGTTTTTATTTATTCATACTTCACAAACGCATCTTTAAACCCAGCTTTCTTTGCTTTTTCTAACTGCTTATCTGCGTTCTTTTTCACACTATACGCACCAATCTGCACACGATATAGTTTCTTTCCACCAGTTGATGGTTTAGATGTTGATGTACCTTTCGCTAATTCTTTCTTCACATCAGCTCTAAACGTATC
This sequence comes from Amphibacillus indicireducens, assembly GCF_039539605.1. NCBI lineage: Bacteria > Bacillati > Bacillota > Bacilli > Caryophanales > Bacillaceae > Amphibacillus > Amphibacillus indicireducens. Next base: position 17,955 of record NZ_BAABDL010000010.1, read on the forward strand.
CATTGACTTACCATGTTTTGAAAACCAATGACGAGGGTCGCCATGATTACTAGCTATTTTCTTCTGATAGCCCTCATAATGGCCGATGATATTTTTCTCCGTCAGTTTGTATTGCCTACAAAGATAAGCAGCAAGTTCCACCGCTTCTTTATAAACTTTATTAAAGTAAGTTTTGTCGGTTAAATTATCTTCACAGATTTCAAAGCCAATATGTGTATTATTCGCATCACCGCCCGCATGCCATCCACGATGATTCCAAGGTAATGTTTGGTAAGTTGCAATCGATCCGTCTTTTAACTTTCCGATAAAAGCATGAACACACACTTGTCTGCCATCTGGACGTGGCTGGTTCCAGTGATTATTATATGGATTCTTTCCTAACAAACCATCATCTGGACTAACGTAACGTTTTAAGTTTGGATTGTTTGCCCCTGTGCTATGAACCATAATTCCCTTTGGTGTGATTTTCCTTCCAGCTTTGTAGCATTCATTCTTCGTTAAAAATAATTGTTTTAATTTCATTCTTCATTTCCTCCCTTATTGTTTAACTGAGCAAGTGCATTTTTCAACTTCTCAGGTATTGGTAAACCCAAGTGTGAAGCATTTTCTAGCATGGAAATACCTTCATTTGAACAATAAAAAAAGATAACTGCTGTTCTTAGAACGCTGCCATCCCCTATCAAGTGAGTGTCAATCATATGTCCAACACCTACCAATATAAAAATTAACACTTTTTTAAAGATTCCTCGATAACCAATCTCACTGGATGGTTCCTTATCAACAATTGCACACATAACTCCAGTGATATAATCAGCAACAACCAATATGATCAATGCATACAAAAAGCCATCTAAACCTCCTAAAAACCAACCAATAAATCCACCTAGCGCTGTAACGATAATCTGTATCCAGTTCCATATATCCTTCATAGTCAGTTTCCCCCCTTCAATTTTAAAAATATCTATATAAAAAGAGTGCCTACATTTTGTAGACACCCTTGAATTGTTTAAATTTGTTTTGGTAATACTTCCCATACTCGCATATCTTCCTGACCTAATGACCAAATGGCAATGCCCCGTAACTTCCACCTATAAGCTGCTGCATTTGAAGCGGTTATATTTTCACCTTCAATAGTCGCAATTAAATCTCGCTTCATGACATCCAACGTTTCTTTTTCCTTAGGGTTCAGTTGAACAGGCACTTCGTTCATAATCAGTTTGGGAAGTTTTAAATAATCTCTCCCCTTCATACTGATTGTAATATCGGATATTTTATCGTATATGGCATCTTCCACTCCTTCTTTTGGTTATACGAAAAAATCATATGTTGATTTCTTTTATCGGGGTCAAAATAGGATTCTCTAATTCCACCGATGAATTTTCCTAGTCTTTCTCCCATATCAAGCAACCGATACTCTGCCCATAAATCCATTAAGCCATTCGATGAAGGTGTACCCGTTAAACCAACCATCCGTTTAATTTCAGGTCTTACTTTCATCAAAATTTTAAACCGTTTTGACTGATGCGATTTAAAGGAAGATAATTCATCAATTACAACCATATCGAAATTAAAATCAATACCGCTCAATTCTCACTTCATTTCCACACAAACAAGAATAAGATTTCCCAGCTTAGACATTCTCCAAAATCACTGGAAAACCTTATTCTATCAACACTTCAACTACTATTATTCATCTACTCTTGACATCAATACAACCGTCTCCACGTGTGCCGTATGCGGAAATAGATCAACCGGTTGTACCTGATCAATTTGATACCCAAATGGAAGCAATTCTTTTAAATCAACTGCTAAACTCTCAGGATTACATGAAACATAAACAATCCGATTAGGCTGGGATCTTCCAATGCGGCGCATCACTTTTCCACCTGCTCCTGATCTTGGTGGATCAAGCATAAGTAAGTCTGGACTACCAAACTTCTCGATCACTTGATCAAAACCTCGACGTGCATCACTCGTAATAAAGTGTGTGTTATCGATACCGTTGTCTTCAGCATTTCTGATCGCTGATTCAATTGACTTTTCAACGATTTCAACGCCAATCAATTCTTTAACTCTGCTGGCAAATGGCAGTGAAAACGTACCGACACCACAGAAGAGATCGATCATTGTTTCAGTTGCTTTTGGTTTTGCCATTTCAACCGCTAATTCAACTAAACGTTCAGCTTGTCTCGGGTTTGTCTGAAAGAATGTATCAAACCATAAACGATAGCGATAGCCAGACATTTCGTCGTAAATATAGTCACGTCCAGCTAAAACATATTGTTCCTCAGCTTGGGTACGATCTGCCCAATCATTATTAACAAACCAAACTAAACTCTTAACTTGCTCAAATTTGGAGCTGATTCGTTCGACAAGATCATCAGCAATTTCTTTTAACGCTCCAGTTGGTGGTTCTGTTGCAAATAATCCGAGCATGACTTCACCTGTCGCATACGATTGTCGTACCATTAGATGTCTCAAGAGCCCCTCATGTTTTTCTTTATAATAACCAGAGAGTTGGTGAGTTTTTGCCCAATCCAAAACTTCTAACATCGTTGTTTCTGTCTCTTCACCCGCAATTAAGCATGTTTTAAGATCAATCACGTTTCTGAAATTACCTTGCTCATGCAATCCAAGTGACCCATCACGAGCAAATGTAAACTCCATTTTATTTCGATAGCGCCATGGCGAATCGGTTCCAATCGTTTCATTAACAAGCTCTTGATCCAAACCTTGCGCTGCGAAGCTTTTCCGGACTTGATTTGTTTTTTCTTTTAATTGACCACTATAATTCCAATGTTGGAAAACACATCCGCCGCACAACGAAAAGTGTGGACATTGTGGTTCAATTCGATCTGGAGATGCTATCAATATTTCATCAGCAAAAACACGCGCCCACCTACGATCAGGTTGTTCAACAGTAACTCTGACCTTTTCACCTGGGATTGTTTGTGGAATATTTAATTTTAGTTTCTTTGGATTTATTTGACCTGTATCGCGCCAAACCTCTGCCCGACCAGTTCCTTTATTATCAATATAATTAATTGTTGTTTCATAAATTTCCTTTTCAATTTTAACCACAATTGTTCCTCCTAAAAAATCATTCACTCTTATTATAGAAGATAATTAGAATAATCACACTAGATTTAGCGATAATCGTTTTTGATTTAACCGATTTGATTTATAATCCTGTAATATTACATAAAAATATAGTATTTATTAATAACATTGCATAAAAAAGTTAAGAAAAAATCAAGTTATGTGATTAGCTCTAATTAAGAGGATCACACCCGCAGCTGAGTGATGTTTCGCTTTCCTCGAAAATAAAGATCAATTTTCTTCGTGCGATGTTTATTCGGGGAAGCTTTCCTTATCCTACGGGCAGGTGTTTATGGTGGGACGAGTAATCGCAAATGTCTTCGGTGGGACGAGTAATCGCAGTCCCAGTCCCAAGGCTTGAGCTAACTTTGCCAAGTAAAGCCCGCTTGTCAAAG
>NZ_BAABDL010000011.1:0-1946 GCF_039539605.1 Amphibacillus indicireducens
GATGAGGATACAGATTTGTTGAATTGGTTGCAGGATTTTTGTAGGTAGGTTTTTTAAAAATATTATGGAAAGACATTAGCGTTGCATAAAATTGTTGTTCACTTGTCAAATCAATAAATTACTCTTAAATCACTTGAAGCTAAAATTTACCATCTTCATTTTGTTTTTAAATTAAAAAAAGTGAACAGTGAACGAAGAGTAGCTCTTATCCACAATTTGGAATATGACTATTTATTAAACAAACAATGGGTCAAAATCAAGTGTATCTAAGTGATCCACCTCGCCTTCACTGTATTGTTTCATAAGGATGCGAAATTCGTGTTCAAAATCATATTTCCGTCGGCCTTTTGAAGTGCGTGTAGGTGGGCGAAACAATGCTTTGACAAACGTCTCGTAACTTTCGAACAACAGATTCTCCAACGTTTTTTTGACATCGAGAAGCTGGCCACTGTGCCCCGTATTATGTTGGATTAAAACGGTTAAACAGTAAGTAATTAAGGCAATCCAGATTTGATTGTAAACCGCATTTTGACTTTTACCATAAAACGTTTTTAGTTTTAAATGTTGTTTCATCCATTTGAAAAACGTTTCTATTTTCCAGCGATAACGATAAAGATCACCAATTTCTTTGGCGGATAGTCCAAAACAATTCGTTACAATCGTAACGCTGTTGCCTTCGGCGTCTTCTGTTTCAATTAATCGGAGTGGTTGACTCATTTTTGTTCCAGATACGTCATTGCCTAAATAGACATCTTGGTCTTTAAAAATAAGCTGCTTTGGATCAGGAACTTGTTCTGAAAGGACTTCGATTTCAGCATTCTTTTTGAGCCGTGTCAAAAATTGTGTTTCCGAAAGACAAAGCTTTTCGAATTGCTTATAGTCGATGTAACCTCGATCAAATAAGTAAATGGTGTCTAAATCAGTATCGATTAATTCGTCCATTTGTGAGCGGTCCGAATGGATCGCTGGTAATAACTTCGCTCGATCAGGTATCGTGTCATCTTTGGTCACAACGACTCTCGCATGTAGTCGAACACCTGCTTTCGTCTTTCGAAATGTCGCCCAAGGATATTGGCTAAGACACATGCTCATTGTCGTTGAATCAATCACTTTTAAACGGGTAATATGTCGAATAAGTGGTGACGAATAAGACATTTTCAGTTGGATTTTATTTGCTAAATATAAGAAAGTATTCTCGAATAGGTCAGATGGTAATTGACTTAATTTTCGAGACAATTGAGACGTACTGATACTTTCAAACGCTAATTGTCGTTTCATGTCTTGCTTATCTTTTGTTTGTTTCGAAACACTTGTTAAGCTTTTAATTTCATAAATTTGTGCCATGATCATGAGTTGAAAGAATCGGTAAGCCGTCAGCTTTTTGACATACTTATCGATATCCTTGACGTTGCTTAACTCTAAAAATGTTCGTTCATCAATAAGTTTAAGTAGTTCACTAATTGTAGAATTTGTGGTATTCTTGTCCATGATGTTGCTCCTTATTTTTTGGGATTTGGACAGAGCTACCAAACCTAATTATAAGGAGTTTTTTCTGTTTTTAGAAATATTTCGAATAACCACTTGACATTTCGAAAAAATGTTTATGCAATACTAATGATGGAAAGATATTTCTTATAACAGTTTAGACCACAAGGTTTTTTGGGGCTATCTTTCCATAAACAAAAACTTTCGATAATTTCCTGTTCCAGGCGCTCCTGATAAAATGACATTCTCTTGCCTTTCGATAAATGTAAGTGATTCAAGACCATCTCTGTCGAGATTTGATGGGAAGTGGATATGGTCTCCCCATTGGTAATCTACTAATTCCTTTTCATTCATAAACTTTGCTTTTTTGATGAAGCGTTCGCCCTTTGCAGTTTCTCTTAATTCTATCTCCTGTTGTAATATAGCCAACAAATATTGCTCTGGATTCTCGAAGGGAATCT
>NZ_BAABDL010000012.1:0-9050 GCF_039539605.1 Amphibacillus indicireducens
AAACAATTTTTGAATAATAAAAGTGCACAAAGTTATCTAGCAAAAAGTGCACAATTCTACTTGACAGTTACATGAAGATACATCTACAATGATTGATGTGGAGATTCTTATACCAATCGATAAAAAATTTATAAATTCAAGTTACTATAACTTTAAGCAAACCTTAAGATTAATAAATTGCGTAAAGTTCAGTCATAGGGGAACCCCATTAAATTTCCAAAATGCAGTTAATGAAGTACAAAGATACATTTTAGATAATAAATTAACCCCCATCAGTTCTTTATATACAGTAATCATAGAAGAAACAGAAAGACTAGAAAAACCGGATGACTTCCATGCCGATATTTATGTTTCAATTAATCCAAATATTATTTAACTGAAATATTATTTTAGATAATGAATCTTGATTAACCGGTTAATCAGGAATTATTATAATATGGTTAGGGTGTGATGACCCTTTACACAATAAAACCTAATAATATACAGATAAATAACTTTAGAATTATGTCTGTATGCTTTTGACTATGTGAAAATAGGGTTTTACACTTAAACCAAAACATTTTCATAGGGAAAGGAGGTGATAATACATGGATATTACTATAAATAATAATTTATCATCTATAGATGACAATGAATTAGCTAATATTAATGGTGGAGGTCTTGGTCTTGGAACGGTATTATTTACTGTTATTGGGTATAAAGTTACTGTAGGGGGATGTTTGAAAGCTGGTTCTGCTCTTGGATTAGCGGCAGGAGGCGCAATTGTAATTAGACGTTAAGGAGGGGAAAATTGTGACTTATGAAATTGAGTTAAATAATAAACTTACTTTGATTGATGATGAACATCTACTTGAAATTAATGGTGGTGGCTTTTGGCTTACAGTGGGAGGCGCCATTTTAGGTGGAATAATAGTTATAGGTTCTGCAGTTGTGGTTGCTGGGACTGTAGTTTTTGTAGGAGCAACGGTTCAAGCCGCATACGATTGGGTTTCGAGAAAGTTTTAATTATGAAAACAGTATGGGCGTTATTAACTAACTATTTTGATCTCTCTAGTGGTAATTACAAGTATGTTGTAGAATATAGCTTAAAACTTGGTTTCATTATCGGGTTAATTGTTGGTATTAGCATATTAATAAAATCATAAATCGTGCATTGGAGTGGGCAAAAGTCCACTCCTGATTTAATGGTGTATAACTAAATAAGATAATCTTAATTTACTAATGTGACTATAATATTATGATAATTTTTTTGCTTCATTATTGGAAATATACTTTATCGAAATAATCAAAACGGTCTTTAAACATTAAAAATTTCTGCTCCCATCTTTTCAATAAGAACTGAGCATTTAATGGATAGAGACATATTTTTTAAATTAGACTAATCGGGTGAATAAGGGAAAATATAGCGAGAGGAAAAAATAATTTATAAAAAAACAATCAGCTTACATAAAAGAAGAAGCCTTGAAGATTGGACACCAGAAGTCATTGTTACCATATCATATTAATATATAATTAAAGTGAGGAGACCTAATGTTAGAAAAAATCCTAAACAAATTCAAAAAATACCACTGCATCAAACAACAAGACATCACAGACTGTGGTGCTGCTTGTTTAGCCACAATATCCAAACAATATGGTTTGAAGTTACCCATATCTAAAATACGTGAAGTTGCAGGAACCGATAAACAAGGGACGAATGCGTATGGTGTAATCAAGGCCGCTGAAAAATTAGGTTTTACTGCAAAAGGTGTTAAAGGTGATCAAGAAGCTTTCTTTGGAGAGTTCCCTTTACCAGCAATTGCGCATGTTGTCGTTGATGGGTCATTGTTACATTATGTTGTGATTCATCGGATTACAAAAGATGAGGTATTAATTGCTGATCCAGCCAAAGGTTTAGTCAAACAAACACCAGAAGAATTTTTCCAAATGTGGACAGGTGTATTGATACTGATGGTTCCAACCCCACAATTTGAAAAAGGTGATGAAACGAAAGGGTTATTCCAACGTTTCTTTGGTCTATTAAAACCACAAAAGAAATTGATCACACACATCTTTTTTGCATCAATTCTATACACAATACTAGGGATCCTGGGTGCTTTCTATTTTAAACTTTTAATAGATGATATTTTACCTTATGGATTGAGTAAGACCTTACATATTATATCGATTGGAATTATTCTTTTATACACTTTACAAGTTATTCTCAATTTATTTCGATCACAGTTATTGCTCTATTTAGGACAAAAATTAGATATTAGTTTAATGCTTGGATATTATCACCATGTCTTATCTCTACCAATGAACTTTTTTGGTACGAGAAAAGTAGGGGAGATTATCTCTCGATTTAACGATGCGTCTAAAGTTAGGGAGGCAATGTCAAGTGCGACGCTAACGGTTATGATCGATGTTTTAATGGTCATTGTTGGTGGTGTTATTTTGTATATGCAAAGTGGCTTTTTATTTGGTGTTGCAGCGATCTTAGTCCCTATTTATGCACTGATTGTTTGGTTATATCAAAAGCCATATGACCGGATTAATCGAAAAGAGATGGAGGAAAATGCCCAGCTTACATCATATCTCGTTGAATCAATTAATGGGATTGAGACGGTGAAAGCTTACAATGCAGAACGTAAAGCAAATTTAGAAACAGAAACCCGCTTTATAAAGTTTATTAAAACGATCTTTAAGCACGGGACCATGGGTAACACGCAAGGTTCGTTAAATTCTTTTGTTGAATTAGTCGGTGGTGTAGTCATTCTTTGGGTCGGTGCCTATCAAGTTATTCAAGGGAATTTATCTGTTGGGCAGTTAATCACATTTAACGCATTGCTTGCTTATTTCCTTGATCCGATTAGAAATTTAATTAATTTACAACCAACCTTATTAACAGCTGTCGTTGCATCTGATCGGTTGGGGGATATTTTAGACTTAGAGCCAGAGAAGTCCCTGGATGAAGATCGAAAAATAAATCCCGAGTCATTACGTGGTCAAATAGAAGTTAAGAATCTAGACTTTCGTTATGGAACCCGTGATTGGGTTCTAAAAGAAATTAATCTCTCAATTAAACAAGGAGAGAAGGTTGCTTTAGTTGGTGAGAGTGGTTCGGGAAAAACAACTCTATCAAAATTAATGATGAATTTTTATCCATTAGAAAAAGGCGATATTCTCATCAGCGATTATAACATTCAAGATATAAATCGCGATGTCTTACGAGAAAAAATTGCCTACATTCCACAAGATACATTTTTCTTTAGTGGCACGATCCGAGAAAATTTAACGTTAGGTGTAGAAGATACGATTGAATTTGAAGAAATTGTTCATGCTTGTAAACATGCAAGAGCCCATGAGTTTATTAATGAATTGCCTTTACGTTATGACACGATGCTTGAAGAAGATGCTTCGAATTTATCTGGCGGGCAGAGGCAACGGTTAGCTATTGCGCGTGCAATTTTAAAAAATCCTGATGTTTTAATTATGGACGAAGCGACAAGTAATCTTGACTCGACAACTGAGAAGGTTATCTCAGAGACAATCCAGGAGATTAGTGGTGAGATTACGACGATCATTATTGCTCACAGGTTAAGCACAATTATGAAATGTGACACGATACTAGTAATGGATAAAGGCAGAATTATAGAAACAGGATCGCATACAGATTTAATGAATCAAAAAGGTAAGTACTATAATTTGTGGAAAGATCAACTTCCGCCTATTGAAAAAGATGGTGAAGCACAATGAAAGAAGAATTTAAAAATATAAATGAGATGAGCGATAGTAGAGAATTATTAGAGTCAAAGCCAAATCCAATCATGCCTCTATTTATCTATTTACTGATTACTATTATTGTGATTGCTGGTATTTGGACTTATTTTGGTGAAATAGATGAGGTAATTAAGGCAAGTGGAGTCATTCGTCCAGATGAAACGATTAGTACAGTTCGTAATGAAATGACTAGTCAAGTGCAAGACATTTATTTTGAAGAAGGAGAACGAGTCAAACAAGGAGATATTCTTTTCACATTAAACCAAAGTGATCAAGAACTGCAACAATCACTATTAGAAGACCGATTAAATCAAGCAACTGATCAAGTTAGTCATTTAAAAGTCTTGAAGGAAAGTATAAGAGAAGAGGAAGATCTATTTACTGAAGAGTCTAAGCAAGGTCAAGCTTATGAACGATATAAAGCATTTCAAACTAACTTAGCACTAATGGAGCAAGAGCATGAAGGATCAACTCTAGAAGTTAACCGAGCCGTAGATGATCAAAACCTTCAACAACAGCAGTTGAAAAGACAAAAGAATAATCTTGAAAAGAAAATTGATCAATTGGAAAAGTTAAAGGAAGCAATTGAGAAACAAAAAAACTTATTTACTAAAGAAGAAGTTCCCTATTATAATCGTTTCATTGATATTCAATTGACGATGGAGCAATTAGAAAATGGGATCAATGAAGCAGAAGCTCATTATCAATCAATTAAAAATGAGCAAGTAATTGATAAAGAAACTGAAGAAGAATCTATGGTAATATCAGAAATAACAGATCCAAAAGTTCAGATAGAAAATGCTGAGCAGTTAGTTACTGAGTCTAAGTTCAAGCTAGAACAATATACAAATCAGCAATTACTACAAATTAATAGTGAAATTGACCAAGAAAAGACTCAGCTAAATGAACTTGAAAATACGCTAGGTACGACAAAGAATTATACTGAAGTTGTTGATAATAATCGTGAAAACTATTTAGCTACTGTGGAGAATTTTAAATCAGACGTCCTACTACAAGTTAATGCAGATATTGAGTCAATGGAGCAACAAGTTGAACAATTAGACAAAGAATTAATATTGCTTGAAGATCAGATGAAGAGTTATATTGTTACAGCACCGATAGATGGAAAAGTAAATATACGCACGAATATTTCTAAAGGTGATTATTTGCAAGCTGGTACAGAAGTATTAACGATTGTACCGCAAACAAAAGAGTCAACCTTTACTGTTCAACTCTCGATTTTGAATCAAGATATCGCAAACACTGCGGTCGGTGATCAGGTGAAATTAAGAATTCATTCTTTACCTTATCAAGAATATGGACAGTTAGAAGGAGAAATAATTAGAATTAGTACGGATGCAATTAATGATCCAGAAACAGGATTAAGCTATTATTTAGCGGAAGCAGTAATAGATCAGGATGAATTGGTGAGTTATAAAGGTGTACCTGGACATATAAAAGTTGGTATGACAACTGATGCTCACATCGTGAGTGAATCGAAGAAGATATTACATTTTTTATTAGAGAAAATTGATTTAAGAGATTGAGTTTATTAAATTATAAAATACTGTCAAGTAACTTAATGTCCTCTTAGAGTTAACATATTAAATTGTTAACTCTAAGAGGATTTTTCTTTTAGAAACAACTATATTCAACAAAAATTGTTAAAGTAAATTAAATGCATCTTTTATCTTGTGTAAATATACAGCAAAATAATGAAACTCCCTATTATTGTGTTAAAATAAGATTCATATATCATAATTTAACTGACATTTCACATTTGTGAGTTTAATTTTAAAGGGGAAAGCAAAATGATAAATATTTTAGTTGTAGATAAACATGAACTAGTGGGTGAAGGTATTAAAAAAATTTTATCTAGTGAACCAAAGTTCAATGTTGAGTTAATGGCTTGTAGCCAAAAGGCTTATAAAGTTATTTCTAAAAAAAAGTATGAAGTCTACATTTTTGATTTAAATATGCCTAAAATGAACGGATTAGAATTAGCGAAAAATGTCTTAGTTAATAAACCCGATGCAAAAGTGATTATATTAACAGACAGCGAAGTTTCAAGTTACATTAATGATTTTATTGACCATGGTGTGTCTGGATTTATTAGTAAATCTTATTCAAAGGATCAATTAATTCGTTCGGTTTGGAGTACTATAGAGGGTCAAGTGACCATTCCGATTGCTCTTTTTGCTCAATTAAGACTTGCAGAATATAAAATTAAACTAGAAAATGGTCAAAAGGTTATGCTTACAGAAAAGGAACAGGAGATATTAGTAGAAGTATCTAAAGGATTGACGAATGAGGAAACTGCTGAGAACCTATATATGAGTAAAAGAAATTTAGAAAGGAAACTAACAAACATTTACATAAAATTACAGGTATCATCTAGGGGGCAAGCTCTTGTTAAAGCATTTGAGTTGGGTCTAATTCAAGATGTCATTATTTAAATACTAATAGCCTTGTAGAAACTCAATTAGAAAGATAAACTATAAAACTTGTTGTTTAAACCCCTGAAGTACGATAAACTTAAAATGTGAATTTTTGTCTGAATAATATGTTAATTCTGAATTAAGAAAGCTTGATTTTTACTCAAGCAATAAAGGGAAAAGGAGTTTAACCATGTCATTGAAAATTGAACAGGTGACCAAGCGTTTTGGTAATTTTACTGCAGTTGACGACCTGACATTGGAGATACCAGAAAAACAAATCTTTGGTTTTCTTGGATCAAATGGTGCTGGGAAGACGACAACGTTTCGAATGATTCTTGGTTTGATTGACGCGACTGAGGGTAAAATTACTTGGCAAGGTGAACCGATTAATTACGAAAGAACGGATCAGATCGGGTATTTACCTGAAGAGCGTGGCTTGTATCCAAAATTATCGGTTCGGGATCAAATTGTCTATTTAGCTAGATTAAGAGGGATGGACAAAAAAGATGCGGTTGTGGAATTAGAGAAATGGTTGGAACGATTTGAAGTCCCACAAAATATTGATAAAAAAATTGAGGAACTTTCAAAAGGGAACCAACAAAAGATTCAATTTATCTCTGCGGTCATTCATCAGCCAAAGTTATTAATTTTGGATGAGCCGTTTAGTGGATTAGATCCAGTTAATATTGAAATGATGAAAGATGCTGTTGTTGATTTGAAAGAAAACGGTACTTCGATCGTTTTTTCATCGCATCAGATGAATACAGTTGAGGAACTTTGCGAACATTTATGTATTATTCAAGAAGGTAAGCAGGTCATTCACGGGAGCTTGAAAGATGTTAAACGTTCATTTGGCAAGAAAAACGTCTTTATTCATGCTGATTTTGATCTGACATTCTTGAAAGACCTACCTGGTGTTGTTAGCCAAAAAATAACCACTGAAGGTTGTAAGATTCAAATTGAGAGTGAAGCTATTTCACAATCGGTTTTAGAGGCTGTGAAAAGCAAAGGATTTGTCCGTCGCTTTGCTTTAGAGGAACCTTCATTAAATGATATTTTCATTGAGAAAGTGGGGAAATCATATGCATAAGTTTTGGATTGTACTCTCTCATACGTATATGACACGTATCAAATCAAAATCGTTTATTATAACAACTGCGATCTTTCTTCTCTTTTTTATTGTAATAGGAAATATTGATCGAATCATTGGTTTTTTTGATGATGATGAAATTGATCAAGTTGCTGTGATAGATGATACAGATGAAATTTATACGAGTTTAGTTGAACAATACCAACAAATTGAAGCAAATTTTGAACTTGTTGAATATGAAGGAACCTTAGCTGATGCGGAAGATGACATTTTGTCTGGTGCGATTAAAGGCTTGCTACATATCCAGCCCGACACGAATAACTATTTTAGTGTGGATTATCATACTGATCAATTGCTTAATCAATCCATTCAATCTCAATTAACGAATGACTTACAACAATTGAAAAATGCTCGAGCAATGATAGACATGGGTATTGATCAATCTGTTCTTGAAGAAATTTATTCACCAATTGTTTTTGAGACGGTTGCGGTAGAATTAGCAGATGGGACGACAGCACGTACAGCAGAAGAAATTGGTGTTGCTCAAGGCCTGGTTTATGTGATGTTATTTATTTTATATACTTCTGTTTTAGTATATGGAAACATGATTGCGATGGATATTGCTAACGAAAAATCATCACGGGTAATGGAAATTTTAATTTCAAGCTCATCACCGATAAGTCAAATGTTTGCTAAAATTATCGGAATCTCTTTACTTGGTTTAACACAAATTAGTATCTTGTTAGTTTCTGGTTACTATATTATTCAAAGTAGATCTGATGACATGGGAGATGGAGTTTTCGAATACTTTGGATTTGCGGATGCTCCACTATCTACTTATGTTTATGCAGTTATTTTCTTTATTCTCGGTTACTTTGTTTATGCAACCTTATCAGCAATGTTAGGCTCATTAGTTACAAGGATGGAAGATGTTGGGCAGATCATGATGCCTGTACAATTGTTAATTGTCCTTGCCTTTATGCTTTCTATGTTTGGGTTGAATATGCCTGAATCAACAGTAGTGTCAGTCACATCCTTTATTCCGTTCTTATCACCACTTGTCATGTTCTTAAGAGTCGGTTTACTCGATGTACCGGCTTGGGAAATTGGTCTAAGTATTGGTTTATTAGTTTTAACGACCCTGATCTTAGCGGTTATTGGAGCAAGAGTTTACCGTGGTGGTGTTCTAATGTACGGAAGAAGTGCGTCGCTTAAAGATTTCAAGCGTGCATTACAGCTGTCGAAAAAAGATCGTTAATTTAGATTTATTATCATCATATTTAAAACCCAATTGAGCTTTTGAATTGGGTTTTTCACATTTTAATGTTCGAACGTATTTTCGCTCAATCAATTATAATTTTACCCTATTCCGTCGTACATTATGCCATGGCTGGGAGATTAATAGAAGGTATGTATGAATTGACACTTACCTTTATTATGCATTAAACAGATGGCACCTAGAGTTGATGAGTTTGATAAATATCAATTTCTTTATTGACGGAGACAGTTACTTCATTTAATTCTAAAATCTCTAATATTCTCAACCCTTTTTTAATTAATAGATTGTCTTTTTGAACTAAGCCCTTTCTAATAAATAAAATAGCCTTAATATCATAAAACCGTAGAGTGTGTGCTTCTTTAATAAGATCTTCAATTATATTTTGAAAGTCTTTGTTTGAGCGAGAATAAACCTGCATTATTCATAACTTGATTTTTTATAGGTGATTTGCCCATTAAATTGCCAAAAGTGAATGCCAGTT
>NZ_BAABDL010000013.1:0-2551 GCF_039539605.1 Amphibacillus indicireducens
GATTTGATGCGGTTTATTCAGGTTTTATGATTGGGCTATGAATAATCTAGGCTTAACATTATTGGCGGCCTTGACCAATACGATTCGGGCGACTTAATCATTAATAACAACTCTACAAAGCATTTTAAAGATCGTGATTGGGATGCTTATCGCAACCGTTCGATCGGATTTGTTTTTCAAAACTATAATTTAATTAGCCACCAATCGGTATTACAAAACGTAGAAATTGCGATGACATTATCCGGTGTTTCAAGCAGCGAACGAAAAGAACGTGCAAAACAAGCATTAGCTGATGTTGGATTATCAGATCATATTAATAAAAAACCAAATCAACTTTCAGGTGGACAGATGCAACGGGTTGCGATTGCAAGAGCACTTGTTAATAATCCTGATATTATTCTTGCAGATGAGCCAACAGGAGCACTAGATTCAAAAACAAGTACACAAGTGATGGATATATTACGTCAGATCGCTAAAGAACGATTAGTGATTATGGTGACGCACAATGAGGAAATTGCAAATCAATACAGTTCACGAATTATTCGATTTTTAGATGGACAGATTCAATCAGATAGTGATCCAATTGTAGATCAACAGGCAGACAGCGATCATCAACCTAGAAAATCTAAAAAACGCAATAAAACGTCAATGTCTTTATTTACTGCATTGTCACTATCATTTAAAAATTTACTAACGAAAAAGGGTCGGACGATCTTAACAGCTTTTGCAGGGAGTATTGGAATTATAGGGGTTGCGCTTGTGCTTGCGCTATCAAGTGGACTATCAAATCAATTGGATGTGATGCAAGGGGACACATTGGCAAACTTCCCAATTATGATTGATACGAATGAACAGTTTGTTGATTTTACTGAAATGGGACCTCCTGGATCACAAGGTACGACAAGTAACTATGAGGAGTTTCCTGACGATACGACGATTTACTCTTTTGATGTTATGGATTCTTTTGTCATGCATAAAAATATTTTGACGGATGAGTTTTTAGATTATGTTGCAAAAATTGAAGAAGAATTACCAGATCAAGTTAATAATATTGCATACTCTAGAGGTGTTGGCGTTAACTTATTGACAGAAGGAACAGACGGAGTTGTTAAGTTTGAGACTTCACTACAAGACCAAGCGATGCCAGGTTTTTCTGAATCAGCAATGGGTCTAAACCATTGGCATGAGATGCCAGAAGATCAAGATTTTATTTTAGAATTGTATGACTTGATTGGTGAAGATAGTCGTTTACCTGAAGCTGAGAATGAGATTGCAATTGTAGTCGATCAGTACAATCGATTGAGTACACAATTTTTAGATAAGTTAGCTTTAACTGATGACGAATATGATGCGACCGATTTTATTGGCAAGACGATGTTAAAAGTTCTTTCTAATGATGTCTATTATACAGAAACGGAAGATGGTTTATTTATTCCTGCTGCACCAGCCGATTACCAAAAATTATATAATGAAGCAGACGGTTTAGAATTAGTCGTGACTGGGATTTTACGTGTTAAAGAAGAGGCAGCAACGAGCTATTTTTCAGAAGGGTTTATTTATACATCTGACTTAACTGATCGGATTATTGCTGATGCACAGCAGTCAGTGATAGCTCAAGCCCAGGAAGATTCAGATATTAACTTATTGACAAATACACCGTTTCAAGCTGAAGAAATAAAAGAATATGCTTTAATCTATTTAGGTGCAACTACTACACCAGTTGGTGTCGATATTTATCCGACAGATTTTGAGGGTAAAGATGCAATTAAAGATTATCTTGATGAGTTTAACTTATGTAGGGATGAGGAAGATCAAATTGTTTATAATGATCTTGCTGAAATGGTAAGTGATATTATGACTGATATGATCAATACAGTTACGTATGTGTTAGTTGGTTTTGCTGCTATTTCACTAATCGTTTCAACAATTATGATTGGTATTATTACGTATGTGTCTGTAATTGAACGGACGAAAGAGATTGGTATTCTACGTAGTGTGGGTGCACGTAAAAAGGATATTTCTCGTGTCTTTAATGCTGAAACAATGATTATTGGCTTTGTTTCCGGTTCGTTAGGTATTTTAATTTCTTACCTACTGATCATTCCAATCAATAATTTAATTTATCATTTGACAGATATTGAGGGTGTGGCTAATTTAAATGTAACTGCTGCGACTATTTTAATTGTTGGTAGTATGATTTTAACTTTAATTGCTGGTGTGATCCCATCACGAATGGCAGCTAAAAAAGATCCAGTTGTGGCATTAAGAACTGAATAATTACTGAAGTCAACCAAGTCATTTATTGATTTGGTTGATTTTTTATAAAAACTCTCAAGTGATTCATTTTTTGAATGGGTATATATGACGTTTTTTAATTTATCGACAGTTTTTTAGGTGGAATTATGCTATACTTTATCTAATATACTCAACTTTCGCAGATAAAAATAAGCAAGTAAACCTTGATGTAGTAAGTAAGACGCATTGTTCATTGTCCATATTGACTTTTACTTATACACATGGAAAATTTAATCGCAGATCCTTATTTTGAGCA
>NZ_BAABDL010000013.1:2584-2808 GCF_039539605.1 Amphibacillus indicireducens
CAGCTCATCCTATTCCCGCAGAAGTCTCACCAGTTGCTTATCTCCACTCTGACTGGCTCTCCATACTTTTAAAATAAGTTCATCTTGTCAGAAAATAAAAAGAAAGTGGACTGGATAGATTTTGATCGAACACAAACTACAATCAAAACACGAATCTTTACGAATAAGTTATCAGAACCATACGTAAGTACGAAAGCAAGACTAAGTGATTGGAACGGCAGGCG
>NZ_BAABDL010000014.1:0-67857 GCF_039539605.1 Amphibacillus indicireducens
TTAAACGAGGTTATAGGATTAAAGTGCACATTCTTATCTAGCAGAAACTGCTACATATAGTTTAGCAGTCACATCTAGTCTATATTTGAGATTAACTCGTTTCACATCGATCATTTCCTCTTCTCTTTCGTTGTTTTATCAAAAAAATTTTACATTTGAATTGGCTTAAACGTGAAGGTTTATTTAACTTGACCAAAAATCAAGCCAACAAATGATTTAACCAAGCTAATTTAAATTAGCTTATTTTTTTCCATAAAAAAACACGAACGATGATGTTAGTATTAGACCCGTGATTTCCACTCTGGATGGACGCGTTTCAATCACTAGATGCAATACCTTCTGATTACGTAGAAGATTAACATCATTACGATTCGTTCGTGTTTTTAATTAAATATTGATCTTTTGAAATGATTCTATTCGGCTAAAAAAACATCTACGCGGTTCATGATTTCGGATTCTAGGTTAGCTAGTTTTGCTTTTGTTGTTGCTTCGTCCTCACCATTAACTGCAAAGTAAAATTTGATTTTCGGCTCAGTTCCTGATGGGCGCGCACAGAGCCACGATCCATCTGCTAAGAAATATTTTAACACATTTGATTTTGGTAGCGTAATCGATTCGACCTGCGCTGATTCAACATTTGTTCGCTGACTACTTTGATAATCCTCAATTGTAACAACTTGCTGATCTATCACGGTAGCAGGCGGATTGTCTCTAAAGTCAACAAGTAATGCTTCAATTTGTTCAGCACCAGCCTTACCCTTTAAAGTAATCGAACGAAGCGACTCATAATAGTAACCATACTTCTCAAAAATCTCCTGCAAGCCTTGGTAAAGTGTCATTCCCTTTTGCTTGTAATATGCTGCAACTTCAGCAATTAACATGCTTGCTTGAACCGCATCCTTATCACGAACAAAGTCACCGACTAAATAACCGTAACTTTCTTCATAACCAAACAAGAATTGACGCTCACCTGTTTCTTCGTACTCTTTAATTTTTTCACCAATAAATTTAAAACCTGTTAATGTATCAACTGTATCTAATCCGTGGACTGTTGCAATCTTCCGGCCAATTTCACTCGTAACAATTGTTTTTAACACCGTTGCATTTTCTGCTAGATCACCTTTAGCTTGCTTTGCTTTAATTAAATAATCGAGCATCAGCGCACCGACTTGATTTCCGGTTAGGACAATATAATTTCCTGACGCATCTTTAGTCGCAACACCAACCCGATCTGCATCAGGATCTGTTCCGATTAAAATATCTGCACCTGACTTTTCACCTTGCTTAATCGCTAGGGCAAATGCAGCATGCTCTTCAGGGTTTGGTGATTCAACCGTACTAAAGTTTGGATCCGGTTGTTCTTGCTCTTTTACCACATCAATTTGCTTAAAGCCCATTGCTTTAAGTGCTTTACGAATTGGAATATTTCCAGTTCCATGAAGTGGTGTGAAAATAATTTTAAAATCATCTGCAACTTGCTCAATCATTTCCGGCTGTTGCACGATTGTCAGTAAGTTCTCTTGATAGGCATGATCAACATCGGCACCAATCATTTCAATTAGACCAGCTGCTTTTAACTCAGCTTCATCTTTAACATCAACGACTAACTCATTCTCAATTGCATCGACTTTAGCAATGATTTCTGCAGCCATATCAAGTGGAATTTGACCCCCATCATCATTATAAACTTTGAAACCATTATATTCTGGTGGATTATGACTAGCAGTAATCATAATCCCGCTATATGCATGAAGATGACGAACCGCAAATGACAGCTCCGGCGTTGAGCGTAATGATTCGAAAACGTAAGCTTGAATCCCGTGAGTTGCTAAAGTCTTAGCTGCTTCCATCGCAAATTTCGGCGATTTAAATCGTGAATCATAAGCAATCGCAACACCACGCTTAGCCGCTTCTTCCCCTTTTGCTAAAATATATTGCGCCAGACCAGCAGTTGCCTTTCGGATCGTATAAATATTCATTCGATTTGTTCCAGGCCCTAACACACCACGCATACCACCCGTTCCAAATTCTAAGTTTTTATAAAAACTGTCTTCTAATTTTTTCTCATCACTTCGAATTTCATTTAATTGGTCGCGTAATTCATTATCTAAACCTTGATAATGATCCCACTTTTCAAATTGAGTTTGCCAAGCCAAACTGAATCGCCTCCTGTAAATCTATATATTGTTTTTGATCCGAATCTATTATATCAAATATATGGCCACATTTGTAAAAAGCTCAAAAAAACAAACTACTTTTCCTTATTTTCTTTGATAGATTCTCTCAAGTTTAACGAAATGCTCTCAAGTTAGCTGATTTGCTCTCAAGTTCAGCAAAATATTCTCAAGTTAGCTGATTTGCTCTCAAGTTCAGCGTAATGTTCTCAAGTTAGCCAATTTGCTCTCAAGTTCAGCGAAATATTCTCAAGTTAGCTGATTTACTCTCAAGTTCAGCAAAATATTCTCAAGTTAGCCGATTTGCTCTCAAGTTCAGCGAAATGTTCTCAAGTTAGCCGATTTGCTCTCAAATTCAGCGAAATGCTCTCAAGTTAGCTGATTTGCTCTCAAGTTCAACATTTTTAGACACCTTCGAAAAGTAATCAATAAGTTAAAAAGCGTATCCACTAATCTTTGTGAATACGCTTTTTTCAACTCACTCTATTATCTAGCTCTTCGTAAAATTTCTACGCCAAATGGTTTCAGTGAAATTTTTCTTGAAACAGTTTCATTCGTTAATGCATCTGTATAATCAGCTTGATCTAACTCAACATCTGTCACTTCATTATTGAAGTTCAAGACAAAAATGAAGTCAGTTGTTTCGTTTGAACGAACTTGAGCCGTGACGCCAACTGGTAAGTCTTGCTCAATCACACGTTTCAATCGAAGATCTTTAGCAAGTGCTTGGTAAAAATCACGATTGAAGTCTAACTTTTGACGAGCAGCCATATAGTAGGCTTGACCCTTTCCAAACTGATTAACTGTTAATGCCGGACGACCTTGGTAAAAGTCTTTGCCATAATAAGCAAGTGCCTCTGCACCTTCTAAATGGATTAGGTCACATAGTTCACGTACTTCATATTCACCAGTTAAACCGAGTGGATTCTGGTCATCTAATTGAATGTTATTCGTTTCATGATCATATAATCCATCAATTTCTTCTGACCAAATCCCCAATGTTTTGCGAAGTGGTCCAGGGAAACCAGTTAAGTATGTTAAATCTGTTTCATTAACAATACCTGACCAGTAAGTCGATACAAATGTACCACCTGCTTCAACAAACGCTTCAATTCGCTCACCAACACCTTCGCGAACCATATAAAGCATCGGAGCAATGACTAACTTATACTGTGATAAATCACGATCCATATCAATCACATCAACTGGTATGCCCTGCTCCCAGAATGCTTGATAATGCTCTTGAACTGTTCGCTCATAATGAACCCCGATGTTTCTTGGTCCTTGTGAATCATTTACAGCCCAACGGTTTTCAGTATCAAAAATGATCGCCACTTCTGGCTTCACTGATGTTTCTACTAAATCTTCTAGATTCCCTAAAATCTCGCCAAGTTCTGAAACTTCTTTGAAGACACGCGTATTCTCATGACCGACATGATCAACAATTGCACCATGAAACTTCTCACTTGAGCCACGACTTTTTCGCCACTGGAAATATTGAACTGAGTTAGCGCCATGAGCAACAGCTTGAATTGATGATAGAATGTTCATTCCTGGTTTTTTCAATTTACTAATGTCTTGCCAATTCGTTAAGCTTGGTGTACTTTCCATTAAATAGAATGGTTGACCACCTTTCATTGAACGGAACCAGTCCTGATTCATCGCTGTATACGCTGCAATATGTCGTTCATCTTCTGACTCGTGCCAAGTTGGATACGAATCCCATGAAACAAAATCAACGACATCAGCAAATTTATCATAATTTAATCCATCAAATAACCCCATGAAATTTGTCGTCGCTGGGATGTCTGGATTTTTTGCTTTTAGAGGTTTTAATTCATGACGATAAAAATCAATCGTCTGATCGGTGACAAAGCGTTTCCAGTCAAGGTTTTGACCATGAACCATCGTCTCACCATGTGGTGCTGGTGATTCTACTTGTGACCAACTTGTATACGTATGGCTCCAGAAAGTCGTCCACCATGCATGATTTAACGCATCTAATGTTTGATACTTTTCCTTGACCCAGTTACGAAAAGCATCTTGACAATAATCACAGTGACACTCGCCACCGTACTCATTTGATAAGTGCCAGCCAACAATAGCTGGATGATTAGCATAACGCTCAGCCAGTTTCGTATTTATAATTGTAATCTTTTCACGATAAACGGGTGATGTGTAGCAATGATTATGACGCATTCCGTGTAGGTTTCGAACACGTCTTTCAGAAACTCTTAACACTTCAGGGTACTTCTCAGACATCCAAGTTGGTCTTGCTCCACTCGGTGTTGATAAGAAAATTGACACGCCATTTTCATACAAACGATCAATGACATTGTCCATCCAACTAAAATCAAACACACCTTCTTCTGGCTCAAGTTTTGCCCAAGAAAACATCCCAATCGACATCACATTAACATTGGCTAATTTCATTAATCGTAAATCTTCTTCAAAAACTTCAGGATAATCTAGCCATTGTTCTGGATTATAATCCGCTCCATGAAGCATTTTTGTAAATTTTTCACTTAAAGGTTTAAACATATTATCCGCCCTCACTTATTATTTTTTGTGTAATATTAATCTGCTAAGAAAACATCTAACGATTTTAGTGCATGACCGTTAAAGTCAAACATCGCTTGATTTGCCCAGTGGTTACCAGGTTCACCAATATCATTAGCATATTCCATACCTATTCGACTTGCCCAACTCGTCCCTTTAACAGGTAGCCAAGCTGGTTCCCAATAAACAACGCCTAATCCATGAACATCTTTGACCGTTTGAATTAAGTCAGTTAAAAATGCTGCTTGTCCTTCAACTGTTGGTGGATAACCTGCGATATCAGATAGTTCAGCATTGAAAATACTATCTTCCCCTTCTGGTTGTTGATCCGTAAATGCGTATGCTGTTTCAACAACCATGACGTCTTTCTCATAGCGCTTAGCGATATCCTTCAGATTATAACTTAAGTCAGCTAAAGAATTATGCCAATAAGGATAGTAAGACAACCCGATTATATCATAGTCAAGTTGCCGCTCTGTCGCTTGATCAAACCAGCCACGATAAAGATCATTTGCCCCACCAAAATCTAAATGAATAATGATTTTCAATTCTTCTTTTGATCTCATTTCTCTTGTTGCTTTAATTCCTGCACTCAACAGTTCTACTAAATAGTCAAAAGCTGCCTTCTGCACCTCGTGATCAATTTCTTCAAACTTTCGGTCTTCAAATAAATATTTCGCTATTTTTCCATCAGGGAAAATCATCCCATTCGTCGTTTCATTACCAATTTGAATATATGCAGGCATTAAATCTAATCTTTCAAAATGTTTTAAGGTCTCTTTTGTATAGCGATAAACTTGTTCAACTAAATCTTGACCAGTCAAATTCAACCACGCCTTAGGTTTGGGTTGCTTTTTAGGGTCTGCCCAAAAATCACTATAATGAAGATTGAGCATAAAATCTAATCCAGCTTGTTTAGCTCTTGCTGCTAATTCAATCGTTGTCGCTAAATCATTCGTACCACCTAAGTACGGTTGACCATTTTCATCATAAGGATCAACCCACAACCTTAATCGGATTAAATTCATTCCTTTGATTTTTAATATGTCGAACAAATCTTTTTCCTTACCGTCTAAAAAATATTTTCCACCAAATGTTTCAACTTCTTTGAGTGAAGAAATATCTGCACCTTTGATAAAATGATTCATTAAAAACTTCCTTTCATTAACCTTTTGTTCCACCAGCTGTTAAACCAGAAATTAAATACTTTTGTAAAAATAAATAGATGATTGAAACTGGAATAGCGATCAGCATTGCTCCAGCCGAGAAACGGACAAAATTATTTGAAAACTGGTCATTAATAAACTGATATAATCCTAAAGCAATTGTGTAGTTTTTCTGACTTCTTAAAACGATTGAAGGTAATAAGAAATCAAATAATGGTGTCATAAAATTGAACAATGCCACTACAGCTAAGATTGGTTTTGCTAAAGGAACGATAATTTTGAAGAAAACTGTCAAGTGACCTGCACCATCAATTCGAGCTGACTCATCTAATTCAAATGGAATTGTATCTAAATACCCTTTAACTAACCAAGCGTTAAATGGAATTTGACCACCGACATAAATTAAAATTAAGCCTGCCAATGAATCAAGTAACCCGATTAGATTCAATAGAATATAAAGTGCGACCATCGCCATCATCGACGGGAACATTTGCAGGATTAAGAATGTATATAAACCAAACTTCCTACCAACAAATCGATACCTTGAAAACGCGTAGGCAACTAATGACGTTATAATCACCGACAAAATAGCATTTGATCCAGAAACAATCATACTGTTCTTGTACCAAGTCAAATAATTACTATTTGAACCTGTAAATAACCACTGATAATGATTTAATGACCAATTTTCCGGGATAATTGTCGATGAATATAAACTAGAACCTTCATTTAACGACATCCCAAAAGCCCAAGCTAACGGATACAAAATAATCACAAACATAAAAGCAAAGACGGAATAGATACCAATTAATTCAAGTATATTTTTTAATTTTGAATTCACTATACTTGGCCCTCCTCTTTAAAGGATCGTGTTCTTCTGAATTGGAAAATAGCGAAGATAATTACGATCAATCCAATAACTAATGATACAGCCGCAGCCATATTATAGTTGTTAGTATCAAAGGTTAAATTATAGACCCATGAAATTAAAATATCGGTTCCACCAGCACTCTGTCCTTTAACTGCAGGTCCACCTTGATTGAATAAGTAAATCACATTAAAGTTATTAAAGTTTGTTGTATATTGAATAATCAATAAGGGTGCCGTCGCATATAAAACATGTGGCAAGGTAATGTTTCTAAATTTCTGCCATCGAGTTGCACCATCCACATCCGCTGCTTCATACCACTCTTTAGAAATACTTTGTAAAACCCCTGTGAAAAGAGCGAAAATAAACGGATAACCTAACCATGTTTGAATGAAAATTAAAGCTGATTTCGTATAAGCTGGATTTGACAACCATGGAATCCCATTACCACCGAATAACGGCATAATTATATCTCGGTTAATTGCACCAAAATCATCATTAAACATTGCTGCAAAAATAATGATCGAAACAAAACCTGGTACTGCCCAGGGCAAAATTAAAACTGTTCGAATGAATTTTTTGAACTTAACCCGAGCATCATTAACTAAAACAGCTAAAAACAAACCGAGGACGATTTGCAGTGATGTCGCAACAAATGTCCAGACTAAAGTCCACGACAATACTGATAAAAACGTATCTCGCCAAAGCGGGATATTTACTAGATCAATAAAGTTTTTAAAACCGACCCAATTTAATAAGTTTCTTGGTGGTGAATTATATAAATTATAATCTGTAAACGCTAAAGACAAGGCAAACAATAGTGGTAATACTACTGTGAACACAAGTAAGATTAAACCTGGGATGGTTAAAATATAAACAAATGACTTCTCGTATCCTTCACGAATAGAATTAATAAAGTTTGGTGGCTCCCAACCTGATTGGATCAGTTTTGCTTGTTTATGTGCATCTTTAATATTAAAGATGTAAAGTACAACAGCAAAGAAAATAATCACAAGTGAAATTAAGCCATAAACGAGTAAGAATACTGAGTGATCAACACCTGCAATCGTTCCTAATGTGGTCAGACCCCAGATTCCCGTACTAAGAAAACGACCAAAGATAACGAAAAAAGCGATTTCTAAAATGACAAACAAACTACCTTTCACATATCTTCGGTTATATAATTGACCTAACCCCGCAAAAATGATTGAAAGAATTAGCGCAACTCTAGGGTTATGATGCTTTTTTATTTTTTTCTGATCAGTCATCTTAAAATCTCCCTATTCTTAAATGAGTTTTGAGTAGAGAGCATACTCTCTACCCAAAACTAAACATAATTAATATAATTCAATTTGATCTTTAATATTTTGAACCGTCTCTGACAGCACTTCCTCAATGTCTTCACCATTAATAATGAGTTGAATCGCATCATCCATAGCCCAAACCGCTGACATCTCTGGAATGTTTGGCATTGGTGTACCATACTCAATTTGTTGAGTATGTCCAGCATATATTGGATCATCGATTGCATCTAGAATAGCCGGTCTTGGTGGTAATTCATTAGTTAGCTCATGATACAATTGTGAACTTTCATCATTTGTAATGAATTTTGCTAAGTCCATTGCCCACTCAGGATGCTCACTATATGAAGAAACTAGCCATGACTTAACACCAACGAATGATGGTGCAATTTCACCACCCATTTCAGGTAGGGGAGCAGTTCCTAAATCATCACCTAAAGCTCGTTGGTAATTTGAAATTGCCCATGGTCCACTAATAACCATACCAACTTTACCATCAGTAAATAGCCCATCTAGAACATCAACGGTTAGTGTCCTTGGTAAAATATCAGCATTAATAAATTCCATGTATTGCTCTAAACCAGCAACAGCGCCTTCATTATCTAAACCGATATCATCGACATCATAGACTCCATCTTGCTCCCCAAATATATAACCACCATTACTATTAATGAATGAATATAGGTAATAAAATTCTGGTGAAATTAAAAAGCCGTATTGATCCTTTTCACGATTAGTAAACTCAAGACTCATATCAAAAACTTCTTCAATTGTTGCTGGGTATTCATCAATAATTGCTTTGTTATAATAAGCAAAATATGTTTCAATCGCAACAGGTGCGCCGTAAATCTCTCCTTCATACGTGAACGCATCGATGGCAGCCTCACTAAAACCATTTATTTCTTCATTTGAATAAACAATCGGTGTTGCAAGACCTTGCGCAACAACATCACCTAAACGATCTTGGGGCTGGAAAAATATATCCGGACCATCGCCTGAGGGACCTGCTAAAGCTAAGTTTTGAACTTGATCAGGCATTGGAACGATTTCCATAACAACTTCTATTCCAGTTTCTTCAGTGTAATTTCCGAAATAATCAGCATATAATTCTTCAGCTGATATATCTCCATCCTCATCATCATGAACCCATACGAGTAGTTGCTCTGGCTTATCTGGCATTTCCCCTTCTTCTAGATCCTGACTTACCTGTGGCTCACCTCGATCTGGTTCACAAGCAACGATCAATGAGACCATTAATACTATTCCGAACAAAATCGCTAAACGTTTTTTAAATTGCATCATTTTGACCCTCCTAGTGTACTTAATTAATTTAATTTACATACTCATTATAAAACGCTTTCATTATAAGTTCCATATAATAATCTTCCGATAAATTTTCATATTTCTAAATAAACCGAGCATGAAGTATATATTTTTTTCAAAAAAAAGACTTTCAATAATTCATCAAATGCGATGACTATTGAAAGTGATCATAGGTTTAGTTTATTTACTTCATTTATTTATCATGTAATTCTCGATATTGCTTTGGCGTCATTTTTTCATGATTTTTAAATGTTGAGACAAAATGACTGGCTGAATTAAATCCAACCATTTTAGCAACTTCATTTAAGGTCATTTCTTTTTCTGTTAGCAACAAACGTTTTGCTTCCCGAAGTCTTAATTTAACTAAAAATGCGTACGGACTTAGTTGAAAAGTTTCATGAAACAACGTATTTAAATGCTGTGAACTCATCTTCGCTTGTTCCGAAATTTCTAACAGACCAATATTCTCAGGATAAACTTGCTCGAGCCACTCTACAATTGGCTTGATCTTATCGTAAGAATGAATTCTTGTAATCTGCTCATCGATTGTAATATATTTCTTTAAACCGATCATAAAATGATATATTTTCGCTGATAGGTCTAAATTAAGTATTGCTAGGTCCGCTTGCTGCGTTGAGATAAATGTTAAAATATCTTGAATCATCCGATAGAGTACCCCCGCTATATTCTCGTGGTAAATAAAAGAATGATTCATCTCTAAAGCTTCAATAATATTTTCAATTGCGGAACCACTAAAAGTCAAATAGATTGTTGACCAATCACTCGTCGTTTGATAATTCGGTTGATACTTATGCGGTGTATATGGAGCAAGTAGAACTCCACAGCCTTTTTTCAAAATAAATTCTTGATTATTAATTTCAACTAGTCCCTCACCATTAACAGTTTGAAGCCAATGATAATAAGGAAATCCTTCAGGACGATCAAAGTCTAACTCAAATGGATTATAGCCAATGCTGTCAATATATAGAGGTAATCTTTTTTCTAAAGGTGAAAATGTGTAGCGAATTTTCTCAATCATTTAAACCCCCACCTTTTATTAATCGCATATCTAAATTATACCCTTTTTTTTCGTCAGATCAAAGGCAGTGTCGAATCTGAGTTAGATTTTTGTCGAATAATTAATAATTTTTGTTGGATAGCTAGTATTATGCAATTAATTGTTTTACAATAGGTAGTGGACAATAGTTAACCAATCAAAGGAGCGATTTTTTCGTGGCTACTCATGATTTTAGTAAAGAGATGAAAGTATTTAGTTTAAGCTCGAACAAAAGCCTAGCTAAAGACATTGCCAAACATTTAGGTGTTGGCCTTGGAGAATTATCAATTAAAACATTTAGTGATGGTGAAATTCAAATTAACGTTGAGGAAAGTGTTCGTGGATTCGATATTTATATCGTTCAATCAACAAATGATCCAGCTGATCAGCATATTATGGAGTTACTCATTCTCCTTGATGCATTTAGACGTGCATCAGCGAAAACGATCAATGTTGTGATTCCTTACTATGGCTATGCACGACAAGATCGTAAAACCAAATCACGTGAGCCGATCACAGCAAAATTAATTTCAGATATTATTGAAAAAGCTGGGGCTGATCGTGTGATTTGCATGGACTTACATGCTGCACAAGTTCAAGGATTTTTCCATATTCCTGTCGATCATTTAAGTGGTCTGCCAATTCTCGCACCTTATTTTATCGAAAAAAACTTAGAAGATGTCGTTGTCGTGGCACCCGATCATGGAAGTGTAAAACGAGCAAGACAATTTGCTGATATTTTGCATGCACCGATTGCGATTTTAGACCGACGTGGTCCGAGAGAGTTGGATCATCCACTCGTCTCTGTCGTTGGTGATATTAAAGACAAGACAGTGATTTTACTTGATGATATTATTGATACTGGTCGTCGCGTATCAACTGGGGCAAAAGCTTTGCATATCAATGGAGCGAAAGAAATTTACGCTGCTTGTACCCACCCTGTTCTGTCTGGGATTGCAACACAATATATTGATGAATCACCGATTAAAGAGATGGTTCTTACCGATACAATTGCAATTTCACAAGATAACCTTTCCGATAAGATGACTGTTTTAAGTACGGCAGCACTATTTGCAGATGCAATTAAGCGTGTCCACTTAGAAAAACCAGTCAGCTCGCTATTTAATTATTAATATTTGAAACACCTTACTTGAGTGATCTCAGTAAGGTGTTTTTTAGTTGGTATATTTGGTTTGCGCTCGATATCCTGCATTTGCGCTCGTTCGAGCACAAACGGAGCAATTCCCAACCAAAATCTGCTCCGAATCCAAACAAAAAAGTCCAGCGCAGTTTATATGCTTTGGACTTAAATTATAATCGTTATTTAGCTTAGACTACTTGAAAACTATTCCATGTTTCAAAGGCTTCACCCGGCTCGACAATAATTAATTCATCTTGCCGTGCCATCTCACCTGGCTTTGCAGTCCATGGTTCAATACAGACAAAATCTTTATCTGCTTCAGACCACAAAACAGTATAGCGAAAATCTTTTGCCAGCTTCATTTGAACATCGATATCATCAATCTTTGCATCAATGTCTGTTCGTTTATTTTCTAAAATAACAGATTCTCTTAATTTCGTTAAATCAATTTTACCAGAGAATTCTTTTTCTTGGCCGTCATTTTCATCAAAATACACTTGTGCACCTGTATCGATCGAAATGACTTTTGATTCTGCTTTAAAATACGGATGGAGTCCTGGATATATCGGCATTGAATGTTTACCGATATTTCGATAAGTTTGGTAAATGATCAGTTGATCATCTTTAAGTGTATATGTGAAAATTACTTCAAAATCGAATGGATACACTTCTTTAGTACCAATACTGCTCTCGAATAAAATAGAAATAAATGCTTTATCTTCATCAGCATGAGTCTCAATGACTTCCCAAGGATGAATGCGGGCTAGCCCATGGTTCGGCATTTTATATTCTTTGTTGTTCCACTGATACGCACCATCAGGTAGTTGACCAGAAATCGGAAACAAAATTGGAATTCCGCCACGAATATTTTGCTTACGGTCATAGAATGTCTCTTCATTTAAATAAAGTTTTTCTTTACCATTTGTACCGTAACCAATGATAATACCGCCACGTTCAGGACATACTGTAATCCATGATGTACCTTGCTCATTTTTGAGTTGATACACCTGAAACATTTGTTTTTCAAAACTTTCAATTTTATACATAAGTTAGATATCCCCTTAATATTATGATCTATCTCTATCTATCTAATCAAATGTAGTCTAGTAAAAACTTAGCTAAATATAAGCACAATAGTTTTATTATACTAGATAACTTAATAGATTAATATCTTTTTTCGAAGTTTTTTTACAAAAAATTTACGAGAAATTAAAAAAGACACTCATTTCAGCATCTTTTTTAATACATATGATTTTAATTACAACCAATTTGCCTGTGACAGACGATTAATGAAGTTCATCGGAAGGCGAAACAGTTCATCATTAATCTCGATCGTTTCTGCCTCTTCTTCAGCTTGATGATTTGACTTAATCAAATTCACTTCTGTATGTAGAGCCTCCATCTTTTTATCGAGTTGATGTGCAACTTCTGCCGTTGCAGCAAGATCTTGTTTAATATGATCAGGAATCTCTTTGTTATATTTATAATAAATTTTATGCTCTAACGACGCCCAAAAATCCATCGCAATTGTGCGGATTTGTATTTCTACAAAAACGTGTTCCTCACGGTCAGACATAAAAACAGGAACCTTGACAATTAAATGTAAGCTCCGATAGCCGTTCCCCTTCGGTTCATTAATATAATTTTTTTCTTCAATAATATCAACATCACCGTGCTCTTCTAACATCTTGTGTAACACATGAATGTCTGACTCAAACGAACAAGTAATCCTTAGTCCAGCAATATCACGGATATTTTCCCGAATCGAATCGATCGTTAGTGGACAACCTTTTTTCTGCACCTTGCGCATAATACTCTCTGGCGTTTTTACCCGAGATGCAACATGCTCAATCGGATTATATTCATGGATATGTTTAAATTCATTTTTTAACAATTCTATTTTTGTTTTTAATTGTTCAAGAGCAAATTTATACCCCATCAAAAATCGGAGTAGTTCCTTTTTTTTATCTTTAAAATTGTCAGGATTAATTTGAATCTCTTCTTTCATAAAAGACAACCCCACTTTAAACTTATTTCCTTCTCTTTTATCTTAACATAGGCAGACTTAATAAAGCTAAAGAAATGAATGAAATCAATCGACAAAAATGTTTGTATTTAATCGGTAAAACCTTGCAATTTTAGAATGTTCTCTTCATAATTAAATTGGAAAGCGAGGTTATCATTATGAATAAAGTCAGTCAATTTAGTTTAGGTGAAGAGATCGCTAATGCGATTACCCATGGCGTTGGGATGGTCTTAAGTATTGTCGGTTTAGTTTTTTTAATTATCTTTTCAGCTCTTTACGGATCCGCATGGCATGTCGTGAGTTTTACTATATTTGGTGTGACAATGGTTTTCTTATATACCTCTTCAACATTACTGCATAGTTTGCCTAGAGGTAGGGCAAAGGATGTGTTTGAAATTTTAGATCATTCTTCGATCTACTTTTTTATTGCTGGTACTTACACTCCCTTTTTATTAGTCGCCGTTCGGGGGACATTAGGTTGGACTTTATTCGGTATCGTATGGGGTGTAGCAATTGCAGGAACCATATTTAAAGTGTTTTTTGTCAAACGTTTTGTGCTTGTATCGACAGTATTATATGTAGCTATGGGTTGGCTTATCGTCTTTACCTGGCCGACATTAACCGAGCAATTAGCAAGAAACGGCATCATCTTATTAATCATTGGTGGTTTATTTTATACATTAGGAGCAATCTTCTATGTCTGGCGCTTTTTTAAATACCACCATATGGTCTGGCATCTTTTTGTTTTAACAGGAACGATCCTCCATTATTTTACGGTTTTAATTTATCTTTTGCCGATCGAAGTTTAATCAATTAGCAATTAAAAAACGAGTGGTCGCTGTCTTGCTCGCGATCACTCGTTTAATCGATTTACGAATCAATCATTCCTCTTACTTTTGCTATTTCTTCATCACTGACGACATAATAATAGATCCCATCAATTGTCGTTCCTGTGCCTTGAACTTGATAATTAACGACGTTACGTCTCGTATTACGGTAATGGGATAGTAGTGAAACCATATCATTAAACTCCATATTCGTCCCCATGTTCTGACCGAGAATATTCGTTAATTCTACAATCCTTGTCGCATTCGCAATTGTTGCTCCCTCATTAATAATCGCTTCAATTACTTTGCGTTGCCGATCTGTTCGGCCAAAATCACCTTTTGGATCTTGTTTACGCATGCGAACATAGCTTAGTGTCATGTCCCCGTTTAGTTCGACAGGGCCAACCGGAAAATGATAGCCACCTTGACTAAAGTCCAATTCATTATTAACAGTAACCGTGCCAAGCTCATCAACGAGTTCAGCTAAACCGCTCATGTTAATCCGAACAAAGTAATCAAAGTCAACACCTAAAAAGCTCTCGACTGTTTGAATGGCCATATCTGGACCACCATAAGCATAGGCGTGGTTGATTTTTTCAACTGTCCCTCGTCCAACGATAGGCGCGCGTGTGTCTCTTGGAATACTAATCATTTGCATCTCATCTTCACCAGGTTTTAATGTCAAGACAATCACTGCATCAGATCTACCACTGTCAGATGATGTCGAATCGATTCCAAGTAGTAAAATATTTAAATTTTCACGTTCTTTAATCTTTTTCTCTGTAATATTTGGATCAATTGATGTAACCGACTCATACATATTGCCATCAATATTTTGTTTAACGCTATTCAATATATATGCGGCATAAATTCCAATTGAAAGAATGATTACACCAACCACAATTAAAGGTGTTAATATCCACCAATTGCGTTTCTTTTTCTGCTTTACTCTTCGTTGTTGTTCCATAACCATCGTCCTATCTATTTATGATAAAGTGAAACTTCAATCAGTGCGGGTTTCACTGATTGATTAGTACCACAAGGGTATGACCTAAAGGCCCTTGAACCAATCGGAAAGCTACTGCGATAAAACCTACTCTCACTAGTATAGCAAAAACTACAGATTGAACAAGTTTTTTACAGATTTTTCGTTAAAATAGTCACTAATTCTCACGTAATACTCGTCGATTATTACGTACCTGTTCAATCACTTGATTGTGTGTTTGTTGGAAAAAAGTCTCATTCAGTTGATAGCCTTGATTGACTCGGTAGACATTATTTTCCCATAACACTTCAGCCGTTTTGTCTAGCATTGACGGTTTTCCTATTGACGGTTCTTCTAACAAGGATAAGTAAAATTGATTTAAATCTGTTTGATCAAGTAATGGATGTTGTTGAACCGTAGAAAGCCCATGATATAAGTCATTTGCTAATGCCTTTACTAAGGACCAGACGACATTTTTATTCGTCGCATTTTCTGGTATCATCGCAATTAAGCTTGTATTTTTAGCAATTCCGTTCATTTCAAATGGAGGCTTTGTGATCCGCCATTTTCCAGCTTGTTCTGGTAACCAATTATAGAGCGTATCAACCATATAGCTAGGCGCTTGAAACATAACTAATCGATCAGCCTTTAAGTTATTATAACCAGATTCCTGCCAAACTGATTGATAAATATCTAATTCCATTGCATCGATTATCGTTAAACCTTCCAATAAATTAGCAAAAGGTTCTTCTTGATAAATATATTGATAATTTTGATCGAATGGGTAACTAGAATTTAATCCCCATTCAAGCATGACTTGTAGTGATTCATAAGCATAAAGACCGTCATCACCCAATCGAGTCACAATTTCTAACCAATTATCAAGATCAGCTAGATAGTCACCTAATTTCTCTGGATCAGTGGGGAAACCATATTCCGCTAAGATGTCAGCTCGATACAGCGTTACATACGGATGAGTATGAATTGGAAAACCATACATTTCATCTTGATCATTTAAATAGTTGTCAAGCAATGCATTCGGTCTTGATCTGAAAAATTGATGATCATAATACGGTTGTTGATTTAAGGTTTCAAATTTATCAAGTCCAGAAAAAGCCCCAATATCTTGAGCAGAAACAATCATCAAATCCGGTTCGGTATTCGTAAGTAATGCCTCATAGTATGTATCGACTAAATTGAGCCGATCGACCACTGTCACTTCAAACTCAATATCATCATGTTGATAACTAAAATATTTCAGTGTGTTTGTAACAATGTCCTCAGGTGTCCAAATCTCAATCTTTTTTATTTTTGACGAGTCAGCTCGTTCCGATTTTGTCTCAGGCTGATTGATAAAGTAACTTTGATATTCTGTTTCTTTCGGAAGGTTGCAAGCAGATATTAAAAGTAACGTTAGTATAATAATGCCTAGTCTAGTAGTTTTCATGAATGATCACCTCGTTTAGGTGCAAAATTCAAACCATTTTTCCCTTTATTTTTTAACTCATACATTGCTTGGTCAGCCGCATTTAATAATGCATCGAGAGTGTTACCATGCGCTGGATAAAAACTAATCCCAATACTTGCGGAAATATAAACCTGTTCACCTTTAATGGAGAATGGTTTTGCCAAAACAGACAAAAGTGATTGACCAAATTGTTCAACTTCAGTATCGCTAGCCCCTCTAATAACCTCGATAAATTCATCGCCAGCCAGACGGTAAAAGTAAACACCTTCATATCGCTGATTAAATGAGCGAACTCGATTGGATATGTCAATCAATAATTGGTCACCACTACTGTGACCATAAGTATCATTAACCAATTTAAATTGATCAAAGTCAATAAACAAAATTGCAAATTTATTCAGACGTTCTTCAATTAGCTCCTCTAGATCGCGATAAAAAGAACGTCGATTTGGTAATCCTGTTAAATTATCACTATGTGCGACTCGATAAAGTGTCTGCTCAGATTTTCTTAATTGTTCTGTTTTTTCATCTAATTCAAGGAACATTCTCTTCAAACGATCGCCAACAATTCCAATATTATTAGCGAGTTGTGAGAACTCAATAATTCTCGATTTTGGTACCACAATTTCTTTCTGCTTGATCATCGCTAAAGGCAGCTCTGAAGCTAAGTTATTTAATTGGGCCAGTTGTTTTGTTAGAATCCAATCAGCGATTAAACCGAAAATAAACGATGCAAAAAAGACAATCATAATTAATAGATAGTACAAAATCATCTCTGTAATAAAAGGAATAAATTGATCGACTAATGGCATAATTAAATGAATCTCTTTATCGATAAATGATACCTTATTGATAAAATGCCCATTGTACCAATTTCTGATCGGATCTGGACTCGAATCAATCCAGATCGAATCTTGAGCAGTCAATTGAATAATGTTCCCTTGGCGCATCCTTTGATCCAGAAAACGATAATCCTGAGCACTTTCTGAAGTCGTAAATATCGATTGATCGTCATTAAAAACATAAACCTTGTCATTTGTATCCGCAACAAATTGCTCAATTGACTGATTAAAATAACCTCGCTCAATCGTTGAGCCTAACAGAAACCTTTGAACTTCTATTTCATCCAATTGGTCAATGTAAGTATGAACGAGTTCATCAAAGTCATCTGATCGTTCAACAAAATAATCAATTGTCTCATTATATTTGATATATATTTTTAAACTTGTAACTAACATTAATGGAATAATTGCAACAACGACAATGACGTTGAAAATAACTTGACCGAATAGAATTGGCTTTCTGTATGAAATACTCTTCCTTAAGTAAGGAAAATATGGTAGGTAAACCGTCGTTAAATCAAGAGTCAAAGCAACTAAAATTAACAAAATCCCATGTTGTAAAAAAGATAAGTAAGCCAAAAGCCTCAAATCATTGTATCCCAAATAGAAAAAAGTAAATAGGAAATAGACGATACCGACAATGAGTACCGTTAAAAATGACCACTTAAATAATTCCTTTTTCTCTCGATTATAGAGCCATGCAATGATCACAACATGGATGAAAGCTAGAATTGAAAATCGAGCCATTCCCCCATCAAAATAGATGAGCGCATTAATTATAGCTGATACGATCACAGCATATGAAAAAGGTAGAAATCGCACAGCTAGCATCAATCCGATTAAGGACAAACTGACAGTCAAACCAAAAAATACAGGCATGTCGAAATTATGAAGCAACAAGCTTATTACAGTGATCATTAATCCAAGTGAAAAATGTTTATTCATTGGCCTATCTCTCCCATTAACAACATTTTTATAGTGTCACCATCGCTTATTGAACGACTCTCACTTATCGCTCGTATGAGTCGATTGAAGTCGGAGTGTTCTGTCAGAAATCAGATAAAAATCGACAAAATTACGAAAAAATGACAACAATATCCGGTATCTAGTTGCAAACTCAAAAATTATTGCTCTTATCTAGTCATATATTACCACACAATAACGAGAATAACTATGAATATATCAGTATTTTTTTACGGTAATAATCGTTAATACATATCTTAAATCAATGAAGTTCAATTTGGTATATAACAAGGTTTTACAAGTGTTAAGAAAAGATTGCGATTCTTACAGTCAATTTACAGCTTGATTAAGTCAGCTGAAATATTGATTATTGTCATATTGCTCGGGTATACATAGACTGCAAGACAAAAATAAGGAGGATTTTATGATGAAGAAAGTAGTTCGAATTTTAGGTGTCGCTTTAGTATCGATTGGATTTCTAGCAGCGTGTGATGCAGATATGGAAAACCCAGACGTAAACGATCCAGCTGTAAATGACCCAGCTGTTGAAGATCCTGCTTTTGAAGACCCAGCTATCGATGACGGTGTCGATGGCGATCTAGATGACGGCGGTTTTTAATTAATCGTATAGATTGAGATTGGGCCACTCTTATATTGAGTGGCCTTTTAGTTTAGCTAATATATGCTTGAAAATAAATTGACTCACATCGATGGATGTTGCTTGATAAATTGTTTTAATATGTGCATTTGAGTTTACCTCACAAATAATCGGTTCATTATTTTGATCAAACAAGAGATCAACACCAGAAAAATCAGCACCGACCGCTTGTGAAGCAGCAATAGCAAGCTCAATAAATCGATCATTCGGTTCAGTAGCAAACATTTTCGCACCATTAGTGACATTCGCTCTAAAATCATGGCTCGACACTCGCTCCATACTTGCAACGACTTGTCCCCCAACAACATGTAACCTCATATCCCTACCGTAACTTGACTGAATATACTCTTGAAACAAATGCGGACGATGAATCAACTTTGTTGCGATTGCATCTAATTCTGTGCGATTATGAATCAAGTAGACTTGCTCCCCAAATGAACCATACGCTTCCTTAACAATTAACGGATAGGATAAACTTTGCT
This sequence comes from Amphibacillus indicireducens, assembly GCF_039539605.1. Classification (NCBI taxonomy): domain Bacteria; kingdom Bacillati; phylum Bacillota; class Bacilli; order Caryophanales; family Bacillaceae; genus Amphibacillus; species Amphibacillus indicireducens. The sequence goes on from NZ_BAABDL010000014.1 coordinate 19,841, forward strand.
CAACATGATCCAAAAAAGTCGACTTCGGCTTTTTGATCTGTGCAAATAACATCGGCGCAAAAATCGTTAACGGTTGTGGTAGTCCTGCTCCAGCTAATTGCTGATGCATCGTGATTTTATTATCACAAACAGCAATTGTTTGAGCAGAATTAAAAATAGGCATACCTAATCGCTCTAATTGATTCGCCAGATGAATGTCCTTATCTAAATATAATATAAAATCTGGTTTAGCTAATTGTGGTTCAAGTTTGAATTGACCATTTTCAATTTGACTAAATAACTGATTATTGGCGATCGGCTTCAGCTCAATTTGAAGCGTTTTTGCTGTTTTAACGTACCAATTATGGAGATCGATAAATTTTTCCGTCGCCATTCCACCATTATAAATAAGCCATCCTGTTAATTTCATAAAAATACCTCCAATAAATAGACATTATCACGTAAATACTGTTTATTCGACAAAATACTACATTTCTTTTCCTTTAGATGCGATAATAGATAGATTCATTTTACACTAAACGGGGGATAAGAAATGAGAAAATTTAAACAAATCAAATTTTTACTCCCACTCTTTATGATTGTATTGCTCCTTGCACCTGCTATTGTAACAGGTTATATTTCTTTTAAAAATACAGAAATTATTGAAAAAGCAACGATTGATAAAGCTGAAATCGAAGCTGTTGGGACAAAATACCGAGATATTTTTATTGATTATGAGCAAAAATTATTTGCAGTCAGCGAGCAAGAACAATTGCAATTTGAAACCATTCAAGTTGATGACGCTGAAGCCCTTGATACATCTAATTTACCACAAACAAATGACCCTAAATTAAGTGGTTATTACAAAGATTTTTTTAGTGAGCATGTACAAGATGATACTTTAATCGTTAATTTTTTCCTTGGAACAGAAGATGGTGCACTTTACTTAAACCAACCAGAAGGGATTGATCTAAGCAATTATGATCCACGAACAACCGATTGGTACACACAGGCAATTGAAGCTAATGATCAAGTGATTTGGACAACTCCATATATTGATAATGCTACAGGCCGTTCGGTTATCAGTGTAGCAACTAGCATCGAGAACTCGACTGGAGCGACTATTGGTGTAGTTGGTTTAGACTTTGATATGGCTCACTTAGCAACGATGATCCGCTATGATATTTTAATTAACACAATTGTTGTGACATTAATTGCTACAGTGATCGGATTAATTATCATTTTATTTTTTGTTCGACGGATACTATTTAACTTAAATACCGTTCGAGATGAAATGGATCGAATTGCCGACGGTGATTTAACTAGGGATAGTATTCAAGTTAGAGGAAATGATGAGTTTAACCAATTGGCACAATCGGTCAATCGAATGAAACAAAGTCTAATTACAATGATTACCCAAGTAAAAACAGTGATACATGAGGTTGCAGAGCAAAGTCTAACATTATCCGAAACGTCAAACTATGTTAAAGAAGGTAATGAACAGGTTGCTGCTACAATGGAACAACTTTCATCAGGAAGTGAATCGCAAGCAAGTAGCACAACAGATTTAGCATTAATGATGGAAAATTATAATGTCAATGTTAATGAAGCAAGTCAGAACTCGATTACGATTGCAGAAAGTTCTAACGAAATCGTTACCTTATCAAATCACGGCTCAGAGCAGATCAATCAATCTCAAGCACAAATGAAACAAATTTATCAAATTGTATCCGATTCGTTTACAAAAATTCAAGCATTAGATCAAAAATCACAAGCAATTCATTCGATCGTAACTGTTATTCAAGAGATCGCCGAACAAACGAATTTACTTGCACTTAATGCAGCAATCGAAGCCCCCAGAGCTGGAGAAGAAGGCCGAGGCTTTGCTGTTGTAGCAGATGAAGTTAGAAAGCTCGCTGAACAAGTGAGCGAATCCATTTCAGGTGTATCAACGATCATTAATGAAATCCAACTAGATTCAAGCGAGGTTTCCGCAACACTCGAAAATGGCTATCAAGAAGTGAATCAAGGAACGAAACAAATTGAGCAGACTGGTCAAGCATTTGATCAAATTAATCAAGCAATCAATGAAATGGTCAATAACGTTCAAGCAACCGTCAGCAATTTAGCAACGATTACGAATGACACAGAAAAAATTAGTCATTCGATTGAAGATATTGCTTCCGTCTCAGAAGAATCTGCAGCCGCTGTCGAAGAAACAGCCGCATCGGCCGAAGAAACCAACAGCTCAATGGAAGAAGTTTCACGAAGCGCTGAATTACTCTCAAACCTAGCAGAGCAACTCGAAAATCAAATGAATCAATTTAAACTCTAATCAAAACAGGTGAATCATTTGCGGATTCACCTGTTTTAATTGACATAAGTGGGACTGGGCCTGCGATTACTCGTCCATCGAAAACATTTGTTAGTACCTTAAAGGGATGACCTAAAGGTTCTTGAACCGATTTTCAAACGTCCAAGGGTACGATTAGCTCCTATTCGTTAGAGATCACACCGAGATAGAGGACGATTTCCGACGATTAGCTCCTATTCGTTAGAGATCACACCGAGATAGAGGACGATTTCCGACGATTAGCTCCTATTCGTTAGAGATCACACCGAGATAGAGGACGATCTCTGATGATTAGCTCCTATTCGTTAGAGATCACACCAAGATAGAGGACGATTTCCGACGATTAGCTCCTATTCGTTAGAGATCACACCGAGATAGAGGACGATTTCCGACGATTAGCTCCTATTCGTTAGAGATCACACCGAGATAGAGGACGATTTCTGACGATTAGCTCCTATTCGTTAGAGATCACACCGAGATAGAGGACGATTTCCGACGATTAGCTCCTATTCGTTAGAGATCACACCGAGATAGAGGGCGATTTCTGACGATTAGCTCCTATTCGTTAGAGATCACACCGAGATAGAGGACGATTTCCAACGATTAGCTCCTATTCGTTAGAGATCACACCGAGATAGAGGACGATTTCCGACGATTAGCTCCTATTCGTCACCGAACCCAAAGTCCCTAAGCAAAAAATAAATTAAAATTTCTATCAGCGTGGGGGGTTCTTGATCCCCACTTTCAAATCTTAGTTTCCTTCGAATTTTTGAATCGAGAGTCTCACTGACAGTCACACTACGATAAATAAAAACAAATCATTCAGATGACAAGGACGCATTAATCAAGTAAGATAAAAGTAACCGATTAAGAGGAGGTCTTATTATGACACCAAAAGTAAGATGGGGAATATTGAGCGCTGCCGGTATTGCCAGAGAACAAGTAATACCTGCACTTAAACGAGCAAATAATGTTGAAATTGTTGCAATTGCTAGCCGATCAGGGAACGCCAAAGAAACTGCAAGTATGTTCAACATTGAAAATGTATATGATAACTATCAACAACTTTTAGATGATCCAGAAATTGATGCGGTCTACATCCCGCTTCCAAACCACCTGCACAAAGAATGGGCAATTAAAGCTGCCGAAAAAAAGAAACACATTCTTTGTGAAAAACCTGCTGCTTTAATGGCAGCTGATGTCATTGAGATTAAACAAGCATGTGAAGAAAATAATGTCTTCTTTATGGAAGCCTTTATGTATCATTTCCACCCACAACATGAGCGGGTACGCGAACGAATCCGCAATGGTGAAATTGGTGAAGTAAAACAATTTAACGGGAGTTTTTCATTTTTAATGCACAATCCTGAAGAAAATATTCGCATGAGTAATGACAAAGGTGGCGGAAGTCTTTATGACGTTGGTTGCTATCCAATTCATGCAATGCGCAATATTTTAGGACAAGAGCCAGAAAGTGTCCGAACCGAGGCGGTGATTGATCCTAAATATAACGTTGAAATCAGTTCAATTTCACATTTTAAATTTGAATCTGGAATCATTGGTGTCGTTGACAGTAGCTTTGCCATGACGATGCGCCATGAATATGAAGTGATTGGAACAGAAGGACGAATTTCTGTCCCTTACGCATTCAGACCTGATATTCGTGAAAATGAAGGCCTAATCATTATTGAGAGTGGAGGGAAAATTAGAGAAGAACGCTTAACAGGTGATATTTATCGATCAGAAGTCGAACATTTTTCCGCAGCAATCCAAAACCAAACCGAACCCGCAATCACTTTTGACAACACATATCACAACATGCTCGCAATCGATGCTTGCATCAAATCAATCGAAACTGAACAAAGAGTTCGTGTTTAACTTAATCAAAACGACCTAGCCATTTTCTGACTAGGTCGTTTTTTAAATTAAACTTAAACTAAATCCTCAAATACTTGATAAAGTTTTTTGTCAATTTTATTTTTTGCATTAAAGATTTCTTCGAACGTATGATAAGTAATCTGGTTGTGCTCCATTCCTAAACCAACACCTTCGACACCTTCCTGAATCAGTTCAATCACCCGATGACCAAGGCGACTTGAAAAAACACGATCAAATGAACTTGGTGATCCACCTCTTTGAATATGGCCTAGTACAGTTGCACGCGTATCTAAACCAGAGCGCTCTTTAATCTTCTTAGCAACATCATCCGCATTTCCAGCACCTTCAGCAACAATCACAATACTATGTGACTTTCCACGATCAAATCCTGCCTTTACATCCGCAGCAATTTTCTCAATATCCGGTTCAATTTCAGGGATTAAAATCGCATCAACACCACTAGCAATTCCTGCTTGTAAGGCAATGTCACCACAATTACGCCCCATCGTCTCGATCACACTTACTCTTTCATGACTACTCATCGTATCTCGTAAATTACCAACTAACTCTGTCACTAAGTTTAAGGTCGTGTCAAAACCAATTGTAAAATCAGTTAATGGAATATCATTATCGATCGTACCAGGAATCCCAAATGTTTTAATCCCATGACGTTTAAGTGCTTGTGCTCCTCGATAGCTTCCATCACCACCAATAACGACGACATAATCAATCCCTTTTGCTTTTAAATTTTCCACTGCAACCGCTTGTCCTTCAGGCGTCTTAAATGTTTCAGAACGTGCAGACTGAAGAAACGTTCCACCACGATAGAGTTTATCACTTACTTCTTTTGTTCCTAATTTAATAAAATCATTTTTGATTAATCCTTTAAAACCTCTTCTCACACCATATACTTCAAAATTGTTCGCAAGCCCACTTCTTGTTACGGCACGGATTGCACTGTTCATTCCTTGCGAATCTCCACCTGAGGTTAAAATCGCTATTTTTTTCAAACTAATCACCCTCCAAAATCTCACTCATTTGATTGTTATATCTTTATTTTTTTAAGTATACCATATAATCTACAAGTTGACATATATAACTAAGTTATTTATTAGTTATCTTTTTCTAACAGATGCTAGTCTTATTTTGTTTATTAAATAATCAATTCATCATTAATATTAATTCCCTATCAACAGAGAAAAAAACATTTTAACCGATTGATCGATTAAAATGTTTTTTTGAAAAATTAACCAGCAATATGACCTTTTCTAGCAAGGACATACTTACTCTGCTCATCAGCTGGCTCATATCCCGCTAGGAGTAATCCACGTATGTAGATTCCATTATAAATAAAACTAAAAACAAGTGTTGAAAGTCCTAGTGTAATAGGAGCCAAAATCAACATAATCAGCGCCCATTTCCAATCACCACGGAATAATGGTGGCAAGAACGCAAAAAAGAAAACCGTCCAACTAAAGCCTGCTTTAGTTATCTTCTGAAACCCAGATGGATGCTTCAAGTGCACCTTCATCTAAATCTCTCCCTTCAAATAAATATGATTGCCTCTTTATTATACCACCTTTTGAACTATTTTTAAGACTTGACGATTATTTTCTAGGTCTTTTCACATTGTTTGATTCCGCTATTACGAACCCCTGCATGTTTTGATTTTCTAATCATATACTTAATATGGTGCAAAAATAAGGAGGTGCCTTATATGAAACAGTTAATTTATTTTGCTAGTGCCCACACATCTGACGGTTACCGTGATTTAATCGAAACGAATTTAACTGACATCAAGTATATCTTTTTAATTGAAGGTGCAACGACTGAGCAACGTTCTGCATGTATCGCAAGTTTTTTTGAAAAATGGCGCTCACTCGGTGAAGAAATTGAATTGTTGTTAAACAGCGTTGACCATAATCGCTTTGCCGGTGTAATTAATCGTCGGCTGAGCTGTGCAATTATTGATCGAATCCAACATTTGAGCTATCCAATCAAAGCATTAGGTAAAGCTGAACATCTGATCAATTTGTCAGCAAATGTGACTGAGAAAAACCGTACAGACAAGGATGAAACATTAAAGCTCTACTTATCTAAAGAACAAGCAATTAAGCAAGCACATGATGCGTTCAATCTTGGTTTGAAAATCCATGATGACTTGGAGGAAATCTACATTAATGCAATGGATTTTAACAAGGCCGACAAAGTGGCTGAAGATTTAATTGAAGAAATTTTTGCTGAACGTTTCAGTGATCATTCAGCATCCGTTCAATATCAACGCTTTTTAGGTGCATCAACTGCAAATGGAGTCGTTGACTATGTCGATCAATTGACCGAACAGCTCAGCAAGCGTTATTTAATTAAAGGCCGTGCAGGTTCTGGAAAATCAACACTATTGCGAAAAATTGTTGCCGAAGCCAAGGAGCGAAACTATCATCTTGAAATCTATCATTGTGGTTTTGATCCCGATAGCCTTGATATGGTAATCATTCGCGAACTTGGGATGGCCATTTTTGACAGCACAGCCCCACATCAATATGAACCGAGTCGTCATGGTGATCAGATTGTCGACTTATATCAAACGACAATTTCACCTGGAACAGACCAAAAATATCATGAAACAATCGCACACTTAACCAAATTATATCGTAGACAAATTCAAAAAGGGGTCGCACATTTAAATGAAGCACGTAATTACAACCTTAAACTTGAAAAAATTGAACAACAATACTTTGATGTTGCGTTATTTGATCAGCAAGTTGGTGTATTTCTAAGCCAAGTTGAAGCGCTATTGAGCTAAATCGACTTAACATATTGTTCTGATTAGATCCGCAAACTTGGTAAAAGAATTTTTCATAAAACAAGGTTTATCAACCATGGTAAGAATGTTAAACCGAAAATCGTTGTGATCACACCGGCAAAAACCATTGCTAGCGTTGAAAATGTGACGGCCTCTTCGCCATATTCGAGCGCTCGGGTCGTACCGACAGCATGGGCAGCCATACCTAGTGCCATTCCTCTTGCAATCGGTGAGTCTATTTTTAAACGTTGAAAAATCGCAGGTGAAATAAGGACACCTAAGAGGCCGGTAATGATTACAAATACGATTGCCAGCGCTGAAACACCACCAATTTCGGTTGCCATTTCAAGTGCAAATGGGGTTGTAATTGAACGTGGCAGTAGGCTAATTAATAGGTAATCATCCAGACTAAACAGGAGAGCTAATCCGAGTGTTGAAAGAATCGCGACAGTAGAGCCGATTAATGTGCCGATCATTAATAGACCGAGATACTTTTTTACTGTTTGAAAATGCTTGTAAACTGGAATCGCAAAGGCAATCGTTGCTGGAGCGATCATATTGGTAAGTAGGCGCCCATCTTGTTGATACTGCTCGACTGGAACATCGAATAGCGCGAGTAGGATAATGATGCTTAGCGTCGTTAAAATCAGTGGGTTTAATCGTAATTTCGGATATCGCTGTGCGAGTGCTTTAATTGTTTGATAGAGTATAACTGTTAGCAAAATTGCTCCGATTGATTTGATCATTTTTGTTCACCGAACCTTTCAACAACTCGTCCTGTTACAGCAAGTACGATTGCTGTACTGGTCAAAATTATTAGGACAACCCAGAGGCCATCTAGGCTAAGGAGTTGATCATAATTGACGATCCCAACTGCTGATGGGATGAAAAATAACAACAACTGTACCATTAAAAAACGCCCTCCCTTTTCAATCCATGCCAACTTGATTAGTTTCAATTGCAGTGCAAGAAATAGTAAAATCAGGCCAATAATTGTTGCTGGCAGTGGGATAGAGAGGATATTTTTAATCGCAATTGCAAGCAGTAAAAATAAATAGATTAGTCCAACTTGTAATAGAATAATCCCAATTTTCTTCATCATTAATTCCTCGATTTTCAATTGATTAAATGTGACTGTTAATCACAACCTTCATTTTATCATATTTTAATTTTAGTCAGCTGATTATTTAATATTTCCCGGGAAATAGAACATTTTCTGTCGAATGATAGCAAGCCGGTTTAGATTCAGTTACAATAGATTTAGGGAGAGTTTTTCAAATAAGAAGGGGTGGAATGTGAGTGAATTATGATGAAACGTTGTGATTGGGTGACGAGTGAGCAGCTCTACATCGACTACCATGACCAAGAGTGGGGTCGGCCAAGTCGTGATGATCGCCATTTATTTGAGATGCTTTGTTTGGAGGGGGCTCAAGCGGGATTGAGTTGGTGGACGATTTTGCAGAAGCGTGCCAATTATCGGCGTGCGTTTGACCAGTTTGATCCGTGGAAGATCGTAACGTATGATCAGCAGAAGATTGATCGGTTGCTTGAAGATCCAGGGATTGTGCGGAATCGTTTGAAGATTAAAAGTGTCATTTCAAATGCAGAGGCTTATTTGCGGATAATTGAATCAGGTCAGCGTTTTGCAAATTACATTTGGCAATTTGTCGATGGCGAACCGATCATTAATCATTGGCACTCTGGACTAGATGTGCCTGCGTCAACGGGGATTAGTGAGCAGATGAGTCGGCAGTTGAAAAAGGATGGTTTTAAGTTTGTCGGTCCGACGATTTGCTATGCTTATATGCAGGCGGTCGGGATGGTCAATGATCATCTCGTCGATTGCTTTTGCCATCCGGAGATAACTAACTGATCTTTTGGTATTGATAATTAAAGTGCTAGCACTTAATCGTTGGGTGATGAACAGTTTTTGCGTGTTTCATATTATGATTACCGGCTAATCGTTAAGAGAATGAAAGATTTTTTGCGGTTCACACCATGATTAACACTTAATCGTTAGACGAGTGAAGGTTTTTTTACGATTCACACCACGATTAACATGTAATCGTTGAACGAGCGGAAAATTTAACGTGGTTCACACCACGATTAACATGTAATCGTTGAACGAGCGGAAGATTTAAAGCGATTCACACCACGATTAACGATTTAAACCACCTCCCCTACTCTTAGGGAAGGTGGTTTTTAGTAAAATTTAATTTATTTTTTTACGCCTGCTAAACTAAAACTAAAATGGTAGTTTTGTTCAGCGTAAAGTGTGAATTCCGGATGTGTTGGGGCTCCCCATGTGTCGTCACCGGCGATTCCCATCTGAGCCAAGTTGATCCGCACAACTGTATGATCTGTCTTAGGCAGTTTATAGCTGTGGCTCGCCAGCTCCAGTTGTTTGTCTGTATATGGTAATGCATTTAACTCAAATGTAGGCTGGCCTGACAACGCTAAACCGATCCCCGCCTCATTTATTATATCCGCTGATCTGACGCCAATTTTATTACCACACTCTTGTGGTTTCAAGTATGGCACCATTTGATTGGCAACTCGGCCTGTATAACGTCCGATTTTCGCGCCCTTTTGTTTATCTAAATACGATTCGTGTGGGCCTTTACCGTACCAGCTCAAACGATCGAATTGATCCGACATTTGAAGCACGAAACCAATCGCAGGAATTTCCGGTAAACCTGCACCAGGGATTAAGACATAATCAATGTCAACTTCACCAGTCACAGAAATTGTATAGTCAATCATGACACGCGTTTGATTAATCGCTTCATATATTAAAACAGTCGAAACCTTCACCGATCCAGCAGAAACAGAATAATCAAACCGGATTAATTCCCGACTGAGATCGGCGTCACGCCATATCCTACTTCTTTGATCAAGCTTGTTGCCTCGATCATTATCTGTCATTGCCCGCCAGAAATGTGGGCGAAGCGCTTCTTTAATCATTTCATTTCCACTGATTTGGTACGAATCTAACAAACCTGAATCTTGGTCAAAGCTAATCGTAAAATCAGCCCCCGCAACAATGAGTTGGTGAGTTTTTGCCTGAACATCTAGCGCTCCAACGGGCTCAATCTCTATCGCGGTTGGTTTCACTTTCACCGGTAAAATAAATTGGTCAAAAGCAACTTCATGACCCACATCACACCATAGGCGCTGAACTTTTTCAACAAAACTGATAGTCAAAATAAATTCGTCATTCGCAATTCCGTTAGTCGGTAGCGTATAACCAAGCTCCACTTGCTTCATCTCACCTGGGACAAGCTCAAAGTCAGTCGTTCCTGAATCGACCTGCACGCCGTTCTGTTCAATCTGCCAAATGAGCTGATAATCAGCTAAATTGGTAAATAAAAATTTGTTTTTCACCTCGATTTGGCCTGATGCCAAATCAACCGCATGAAAATCAACATTTTGGTAGCAACGCTTCACCTCATAAAGCTTCGGCGATACCGTTCCATCACCGAAAATCACACCATCACCAGAGAAGTTACCGTCATGCGGTGACTCACCAAAATCGCCACCGTACGCTAAGAATGGTGTACCATCTTCGGTCTTGTGCCATAATGATTGATCCTTCCAATCCCAAATAAATCCACCTTGTAAAATCGGATATTGATCAAATAAATCGGTATATTTATAAAAGTTCCCTAACGAGTTCCCCATCGCATGACTAAACTCACATAAAATGTAAGGTTTCGATTGTTCATCAGCTGTTTCTGCATAATGACGCACATGATCAGGCTTCACATACATTGTACTTTCCATATCTGACGCCCGTTCAGACGGTCGATAGTGAAAAACTCCTTCATAGTGAACAAGACGACCCGGATCATTTTCTGCAAAAAAGTCGTGCATATGCAAAAAGTTATCGCCACCAAATGATTCATTTCCAAGTGACCAAATCATAATTGATGGATGATTTTTATCACGCTGGAACATCGAGTTACAACGATCAAGCACATTCTCCGTCCACTCCGGACGACTTCCCGGCACCGACTCTTCAAGCTCCTTCTGTCCATAACGCCAAAGCGCATGGGTCTCCAAATTGTTTTCATCAATCACATAAAGCCCATACTGGTCACAGAGCTCATACCAAAGCGGATGATTCGGATAATGCGACGTCCTTACAGCATTAATATTGAACTGCTTCATCAATTCAATATCAGCGACCATATCCTCATACGTGACCGCACGCCCCCTCTCAGCCGTGAACTCATGACGGTTAACACCCTTAAAGACAATCCGCTCACCATTGATTTTCATCAGCCCATCCTTCAGCTCAAATACCCGAAAACCAACCTGACAACTAATCGCCTCCAGCACCGCACCCGCTTCATTAACAAGACTGAGCACAAGTGTATAAAGATTCGGATCCTCTGCAGACCACTTTAGTGGATTCACCACAGCCGACTCAATGCGAACATCGCTCAGTTCTTTTCCTGAAAAATTCACCTGCGCTGTTAGGGGGTGATCGAAAACGGGTTGCTGATCTTGATCGTAGAGCATCCCTCGCACCTCGACTGATGGTGACAATTGATAATAGTCACGCACATTAACATCAACGGAGAGAACCGCATCACGGTAGTCAGCATCAAGATCTGTTTGAACAAAAAAATCATCAATATGTGTTTCAGCTGGTGCATATAAATAAACGTCTCGAAAAATGCCACTGAAGCGCCAAAAGTCTTGATCTTCAAGCCAGCTTGCATCACTCCAGCGATACACTTCAACGGCTAATTTATTCTCACCTTCAACTAAGTATGGTGTTAAATCAAATTCAGCTACTGTAAATGTATCTTCACTATAGCCGACTAAATCGCCATTAAGCCAAACATAGAAAGCGGATTCCACTCCGGCAAAGTGTAAATAAACAGGACGATCGCCCCAGTTTTTTGGAACCTCAAATGAGCGAACATATTGCCCAACTGGATTATAATTCGTCGGTGCGTATGGTGGCTTAATATTATCCTTTTCAACCCACGGATAAATAACATTCGTATATTGCGGATAATCATAACCCTCTAGTTGCCAGTGACTTGGTACTCTAATCGAATCCCAATCACTATGATCAAAGTCTGACGTGTAAAAGTCTTCAATCCGTTCGGTTGGTTTTTCAGCAAAAGCAAATTTCCACTGACCATTTAATGATTGATAAAATGGAGAAGCTGTCCGCTCGAGGGCCAATGCTTGTTCAACATTTGCATAAGGCATCAATGTCGCGTGCGCCGCTCGTCGATTTAATTGAAAGATTTCAGGATTATTATTCCACTCCGGGTACCCATTATTAGGTGGGGTGTACTTGAATTTCTCTAACTTTTTAATCACTTTGTCTGACACTCCTCTACTAATTAGTCTATATGATTAGTATAGCTCTATTCTTAATTAATTTAAATTACAAATAAATTAAAGTTAGAATTCTGTAACATTAAACGATCAATCCCGATATTTTTAATCCTTTTGTTATTAAAAAAATCGCTCACAAGGCAGTTGTTTTAACTGTTTTATGAACGATTTTTTTAATCTTAATTAAGTTGATTGGTTAATTTTTAGGAAAAGAAAAGGAAGCAATTTTCATAATTATATACACGATAAGCCCCATTCCTTGCAGAAAAAGAAGTGGGGGGACAATATAATAAAGATATAAAACTAATACTAATAAAAGAATCAGTAAGATAGTATTGAATGGTTTAGCAATCGTCAGAATGAGTGCATACTTTGGATATCTCCACCATTTGAACTTAAAATGAACAAACACTGAAAATACATATGCGAAAGATATTATTACCAACACACCAACAATTAGCGTTACACTCATCACAGAAACATAAAGGAGTCTAATCTCAATTAAATGAATAACCTTGATGTTGAAATATAATACAAAAAGAATCAGACTAAACAAATAGCCCAACAGATTTGCTTCGAGCCAGTTTTCCTTGATAGAAGTAAAAAACTTTTTAATTACTTTTTCATAATCATTGTTAATAATCATACTACGAGTAACTGAAAATAATGCAACTGTCGCTGGGAACAATCCAAATACCCCCAAACCGACGATTGTGATTAGGATCCAGAGTATATTTAAAATCAATAAATTAAAGCCAATTGTACCAATACGCATAAACCATCTTGAGTTATACATTTTTACTTACCAACCTTATAACCAATTTTATCTTTAACCAAAAACTACATCCTTTTCAGGAAGTGCGTCAATTGCTCCATATTTTGTGCATACATGTGCAGCAACCTGATTACTTTTTTCAGTAAATTTCTTTAATGTTTGCATATCCGTTATTATTTCGTGCGGATTTTCTGTCTGAGCGAACTGATAAAGCATAGTCCCAACAAAAGCATCCCCAGCTCCTGTTGTATCGATCGCTTCTATCGGTATACTTTCTATTATACCAGACTCTCTACCATTCGATATATAAGTTCCTCGGCTGCCTAATGTAATAGCTACGATTTTTGCACCTATTTGATGTAGCGATCGCGCTCCCTCATCTAATAATCTTGTTCCAGTAATCAATTCCAACTCTTCATCACTAACTTTAACAAAATCTGATAGGGCAACACATTTATGTGTTAAATCAATAAATTCAGATTCACGATGATTCCATAAATCATGACGATAGTTAGGATCATATGATATAAATTTATTGCTCTCACTTGCCTCTTTCATCGAGTCTAAATACATTGTTTGAAAAGGATCATTCAATAATGCAGTTGCAGAGCCAAAATGTAAAATTGCGGATTGTTCAATCACACTCTGATCTAGATCAGCATTAGTCATGTATTGATCAGCTCCACGGTTAAAAAGAAAGTCCCGTTCCCCATCATCTGTCAACGAAACAAATGCTAAAGTCGTTGGCGTTTCTTTATCTAACTTCAAGTGTGTCGTATCAACACCTTGATTGTCTAAAGTTGATTTTAAAAACATGCCGAATGGATCTGCACCAACTTTTCCACTAAAAATAGCATGACCACCAAATTTGGCAATTGTAGCGCAAACATTTGCAGGGGCACCTCCAGCCTTTTTCTCAAATGAATGCCCTTCAATTAAACTATTATTAATATCTGTACAAAAAAAATCAATCAATAACTCTCCAATACATAAGATTGAGTTAGTTTCCATTGACATCCCCCTCATATACTCTGTTTAAACTTACTTTGCCATTATATAAATATTTACTTTATTTAGAAGATTATTTCTTTTATGATAGTGTTTTGTTCTTGTGAGAATTCTTTTTTCTTTGCTAGACATTTTGTCTGATTTTGCTCATATCATGTAAAGAATTCGTTAATACTATCTTCATCTTTCAAAATTTGACGACATTGTAAATCGCTTGATTTTATAATAATCAACTTTAAAGAATCTGCCTCATATTAAGTGTATATTTATAACATGAATTCTTAACATAGAGTCGTTTTGTACATAGATGCTTTCTCCGTATCAAAATACTATTACGAAGTTGAGTTAATCTAAAGCGATAATAAGTAATTAGATGAAATTGAATAACATGCTGCGCAATGAAACAAAAAATGATTAAATGTTTTTTTAATTCCAAGTGGATTTAATAGAATGTATCTCTAACGAATTTATTGTAATTTCACCGTCTTCAACATAAAATTCTAGAGACCTGCTATCATCTCGTGGAAAAATTAAATCTGTTATTACATATTCTCCATTTTGTGAAAAAACCTCAACAGAATTTTTATCAACTAAAATTTGTAACTTAATGATTTTATTATCATCAATTGAAACTGCATGGCTACCATCAAAATAAGGACTAAAATACAATTCGTCTGACTGACTACGCTTAACAAATAGTTCATTGGTTGACTCGGAAAAACCAATCACCGTTTCATCTTCATTTTCTTCAGATATTCTAACTTTAATTCCAAAATCTACTGGTTGATCCAGTTGAATTTCAGCATTTAGTTCAAATACATCGGCTTCAATCTCATCTAATAAATTAGCAGCTTCTTTAGAACTAACTACTTGATTTTCAATTTTAAATAATTCCTTATCTCTAAGTTTAGTGAACTCTTCAATTGGACTCTGAAATAGTTTAATAATTCCATCATCTGTAGTTTTCAATTCTAGAGATCTTGGAACAGACATTGAACCTCTCCATACCTCTGTAGGCACTCGGTTAGCATATAACCAATTACTCATCCAAGCGACCATAACTCTACGTCCATCTTCATCAGGAATATCAGAAAAAGATTGTCCTGCGTAGAAGTCAGCGCCATAATCTAACCAGTTTATATGGTCTGGTTCATCATCACTGGTAAAAGTAGTTCCATCAAAGTCTCCTATGAAATATTGAGCACCAGAACCACCTGCAATTGCGCCATCACCTATGTCTACTTGTAATACCCATTTGGTATTATTAGGATCACCATCAATCGGTAGTTCAAATAAATCCGGGCACTCCCATACGCCTCCTTGTGCACCTGCCCCTTCTCCAAACTCACTCATGAAATTCCAATCAATTAAATTAGGAGAATCATAAAACATTATCTTTTTTCCTGCTGCAAGTGCCATTACCCACTTTTCTGTTTCCTCATGCCAAAACACCTTAGGGTCTCGAAAATCATTTATCTCTGGATGGGGAGGTATAACTGGATTCCCATCGTATTTCTCCCAGCTACGACCATTATCACTGCTGTAAGCAATACTTTGCTTTTGCCCTGATCCATTATGTGTAAAAATGGCAACCAATCCTTCTTCGCCATCAAAAAAGCCCGTTGTGTCATTCCAGTCAACGACAGCACTACCTGAAAAAATCGTTCCTAAATCATCAGGTTCTAAAGCAATCGGCCTGTGCTCCCAATTAATCATATCTTCACTTATTGCATGTCCCCAATACATTGGACCCCATTCATTGTCATGAGGATTGTGTTGATAAAACAGGTGATATTCATCATCATAATAAACCATTCCATTTGGGTCATTTAGCCAATTCTCTTCAGGTGAAAAATGGAATTGAGGTCGATATTCTTCAGCATAATAGTTCCTTGAGGTTATCAAACTTAAAACGACAAATACTAAGCCTATTAATACTATTAAACTAGAAAATAGTACAAGGTATTTTCTTTTCATTTTAATTATTTCCTCCTCTAGCTTTGTTATTGACACTTAAGACTTAGTAAAGGAGAAAGTGTACACTTTCTCCTTTACGTATTTTTTATAAAGTCATCAGTCGTCCTTTTATTATTTCTAGATCACCTAGTGCACTTGTTACAACAATCTTTTTACATGGTTGTTCTGGATAAACTAAACTTGTCAATGTCGCTAATCCGTGATGAGCAAATAATTCAATCGATAGCGTATCTAGAATAAGACGAATATTAAGCTCTGATTCACCATTTATTGGCATAGATTGATTTTTGTTAAATAATTCAGGAATATCCTCTTTGCCATAATGTTCACGTTGTAAAGTGATTTTATTAGCCAAACAGTCTACTTCTATAACAGTTTGTTCCCCTTCTGTATAAACGAGCGTCAGCATTATTTTTTCACTATTGACTGTATTTAATGTCAAATCAATATCCATACTCTCTTCATCTAACTCAATCTGATGTGATTGTGTTTCATTAATTAATTTAGACTCGATCACATCGACACTTTGAGCTTGTTGTTCAATTTCTTTTACTGGTAACTGTTTCACAAAATAGTCCTCTTCGACAGTTTGTAAGCTCAATTGACGCGGAAATGTCATTTGCCCTCGCCAACCTGTCGCGGGCACTTCATTGGCATAACGCCAATTGCTCATCCAGGCCATATATATTCGACGACCATCACTATCTGGAATATCTGAAAAACTTACACCTGCATAATTGTCTTTACCATGATCTAACCAACGGATATCTTCATGCTCTGGAGTAAATGTCGTTCCATCAAAATCACCTACAAAATAGTGTGTTTTCGAACCCACATCATAGTTAGGGTTATCACCAACACTTACAAACAGTGTCCATTTCTTTTGGTCAGTTCCTTCAATTGGTAATTCAAACAGGTCAGGACATTCCCAAACGCCATTTTGATAGCCAACGTCATCTCCAAATTTACTCTCAAATTGCCATTCTTTTAAGTTCTTAGAACTATAGAAACGAACTGATTGCCCTGTTGCTAAAACCATCAACCAACGATTCCTAGGCTGATCCCAAAAGACTTTAGGATCTCTGAAATCAACAATTTTTGGATCAGTTAGTACCGGGTTCCCCTCATATTTTGTCCATGTTCTTCCTCGATCATGACTATAGGCAATACTTTGGGTTTGAACGTCTCGTTCACCATCTACTCCTGGAAGGTGATGGGTGAAAATTGCAACAAGTCCGGGCTTATCTGGGAAAAACCCTGTTGTATTATTCCAATCTACAACCGCACTACCAGAAAATATTTGCCCTAACTGATCTGGGAAAAGCGCGATATCTAGCTCTTCCCATGTAATCATATCTTTACTAACCGCATGCCCCCAATGCATTGGGCCCCATACAGTATCTTTTGGATTATGCTGAAAAAATAAATGATATTCCCCTTCGAAGTAGACCATACCATTCGGATCGTTCATCCAATTAGATTTTGGCGAAAAATGTAGCTTTGGCCTATTTAAATTTATCTCTTTTTCTAACAAGTTAAATCCCTCCACTTAGTTTAAACCCACATAATCATCATAGTACTTCTGTTTAATCTCAAGCCAATCACTTAAGCCTAAACGTTCCAATTCATTTAAATAATCTTCCCACTCTGTTTCAAGTTGTCCGTTAGTAATCCATTCTGCACGCTTACGATTAATATAAGGGAATAAATCTGCTTCAATAACGGATAGACGATCTAAATCATCTTTACTGAACATAATATTAGGATAAATGTGCTGATCGCCCATATGTGGTGTCATCACATCTTTCATTAAATCAAGTCTCCAAGCAGCATCATCTGGCATGGTCGTCACATCGCCATAATAACTATCCAGAATTGCAAGTGGTCCACCAACTGATGTCTCTTCACGTAACTCTACAGGTGCAGTTCCATCGAGTGGTAAGTGTCTCAACATGTTTGCCTCTTCATCAAATTCAAAAATATTTTGCTTTTCTTCGTCGCCGTATGTTCCCCAGTTGTTCTGAACAGATTGATGTGGATCATATAATTGATCAATCCATTTTGCTGTTAATTCTAAATTCTCATTTACACTTGTAATTACCATGCGTTGTCTATGAAAACCTATTGAATTTATTTGAGTGACATGTTTACGACCATCCGGGCCTTCTAATGGTCCCATCAATTCATATTCATCGCCCATTCCAGTAATATTTCCTTTATCCCAAGTAAAATATAATCCATAGCGTCCTTGTTGACCTTTTGCCAAATAAGTAGACCAATCATGTTCAAACGCCTCAATATCAATTAACCCTTCATCGTAAAGGTCGTGCATGTAATTTATCGCGGCTGTATAACCTTCATCAACAACCGTTGAAACGACTTCATGATTTTCATTCACAATCATGTGGTCATAATTATCCCCTAAGCCAAATGAACTAAATAAAAATCCTGGGTCTTCACCACCATGATTGATAATAAATGACATTGGAATCGTCTCACCATTTCCAGCCATATCATTATCTCTAAATGCGATTAAAGCTTCTTTTAATTCATCCGTTGTCGTTGGCATATCTAAACCTAATTCGTCTAACCATTCTACATTTATCCAAGGGAAAGACTCAACAGCTTGAATACGTTCTGGTCCTTCACCTAATTCCTCAATCCATGGAAAAGCATAAATATTTCCATCAGGTGCAGTCATCATCCCTTCGTATTGCGGAGCTTCTTCTAAAACACGTTTTAAATTAGGCATATAATCCTCAATTAAATCATTTAACGGAATAATTAAACCATCTTCTGCATAATCTAAAAGCTCATAATCACTAAAGTTAGCATTCATAATCGCATCTGGCATTTCACCAGTTGCCATCGCGAGATTTCGACGTTCATCAAATGTTCCTCCAACAAAATTTGTCCATTCAATATGAACACCCGTTTCTTCTTCTAAACGTTGAAAGATCAACTTATCATTCGGATCATCTGGTGCAACTGGCGCACTGTTAGTCATAATCTTTAAAGAAACATCTTCTTCAACTGGAAAAGTGATATCTTCTAAGCCCCAATCTTTTGACCAAGTTTGATCTTCTCCCGAACAAGCAGCAAGTAACAATATTACCATGGTTCCGATAACTAAACGCAACATTTTCTTCATCTTTAACCCTCACTTTTAAATTTTTTATTTTAATGAACCAACCATAATGCCTTTTTCAAAGTACTTTTGAAAAAATGGATACATAACCATTAAAGGTAAACTAGACACTACAATTGAGGAATATTTAATCATTTCCGCAATTCTTTGCATTTCCATTCTAGCCAATTGATCGGAAATCATCCCAGGAGGTACTTCATTTTGAACGAGTATTTCTCGTAAAACTAATTGCAATGGATAAAGTGAACGATCATTTAAGTAAATCATCGCATCAAAGTAGGAATTCCATTGACCAATAAAGGAAAACAATGCGATAACAAAAATAATTGGTTTTGACAAAGGTAAGATAACACTTACAAAAATTCGAAAATCAGAAGCACCATCTATTCTGGCCGCCTCTTTTAACTCATTTGGTAATCCCCTAAAGAAAGTACGAGTTAAAACAATATTCCAGATCCCGATAGCACCAGGTAGTATAAGTGCCCAGGGAGTATTAAGCAGACCAAGATTTCTAATCAGTAAATAAGTAGGAATCATCCCCCCATTGAAAAACATTGCAAATAAGAAGAAAATCATAATTGGTCTCTTACCAACAAAGCCGTCAATAGATAAAGGATATCCCGCTAACACTGTAAAGACAACAGAAATAATGGTAAAACTACCTGCATACAAAACAGAATTCAAGAAACCTCTGATAATTGCATCGTTATCAAAAATTCTAATGTAACCATCCAAGGTCCAATGATCCGGATTAAAAGAAATACCCTTAGTAACAAGAATATTTGGTTGTAAAAATGATCCTACCAACACATACATCAGAGGAACAATTACAATTAAAAGAATAAGTGTAAGCAAAATTTTATTGAGTAATAAAATAAAGCGATCAGTCTTAGAATTATTAATCAATCTATTGTCCATCTTCTCACCCCTTCCCTAAAATAGCGTTTCTCCATTTAATTTCTTCACAACTGTATTCGTTATGACAAGTAAGACGAGCCCAATAACCGTGTTAAATAAACCAACTGCTGCCCCAAATGACCAATCTCCAGCTAATAAACCTCGTTTATATACATAGGTATCGATAATTTCTGAAGTCGGTATGTTCATATCAGTTTGCAATAAATAAGCCTTTTCAAAACCTACACCCATAATACCGCCGATCGCAAGAATGAAAAGAACTGCCATGATAGGCTTCAATACTTGGAAATCGATATGCCAAATACGTTGTAGGAGCGAAGCACCATCAATGGTTGCTGCATCATGTAGTTGCGGATCGACATTAGACAAGGCTGCTACATAAACAATTGATGAAAAACCAGCTCCTTGCCAAATTCCTGATGCAATAAAAATGGTTCGAAAATATTCGGGCCTTGACATAAATAAAATTGGGTTACCAGTAATTGGAGTTATTAGTGCGTTTAATGGACCAGCTGGTGATAAAAAGATATAAAGCATCCCCGCAATAACAACTGTTGAAATAAAGTGTGGTGCATAGATAATTAATTGAATATTTTTCTTTACCGATGCACGCCTTATTTGATTCAACATTAAAGCAAGAATGACTGGAATTGGAAATCCAATCAATAGATCATAGACACTCAGCTTAATTGTATTCATAAATATTTTTAGGAAGTTAGGCGAACTTAGAAAACTTCGAAAATGTTCAAATCCAACCCAATCACTTCCTAAGATACCATCACGAACACTATAATCCTTAAATGCAATCAACACACCATACATGGGTAGATAATTAAAAATCAAAACCAACGTAACAGCCGGTAATATAAATAGATAAAGCATGTAATTACTCTTAATATACATTAATTTACTCTTTTTCTTCACACTGAAACATCCCCCTTTCTTCTAGAGATTGCGCTTTAACTAATCTCATTTGACCACCCATTTCCTTCTTATATTTACTAGTTTGATACGTATAGAGAGCGGTTACACAACATGTCAACCTGGTATCAAATATTTAATTGTGGTTTAACTATAAAAACTTAAATTGTTGCTCTTTACCACAATAGTCACCATTATATTAAAATTAACCTCAACTCAATAGTCGTAGCACTCCGACTGATACTAACCCGACATTTACCAATCTCTTATGATTCTATATTTAGATGACCTTCAATAGTTTGGATTGCCCAATCACTACCCTCAGCTTGATACATCCGATTTGAGAGCACAACTTCATCATCTAGATAGAGAACAACAATATCATTTTCTAAGACCAGTTTAATATCTACACTTGATCGGTTAGCAAAGTCAAAAGGCATTGCAGTTTGTGGTTCATATTGTTTTACCATATCTAAAGGACGATTATAGTATGCGACTGTATTTAGTTCTGTATCAAAGATAATATTTAATTTCGATTGGCTTTCTTCACTATTAAATTGAAAGGCCCATTTTTTCGTTTGTTCATCTAAGACTACATTTCCAGAATAAAGAACGGTTTCCTCATTAGCATCAAAAGTTATTGATTCCCCTTCAGGAATTGTCTGATCTGTGAAAAACACCGTATTCACCTGCTCTTTAACGCTTTCAGGCAATGTCGGTAATAAATGACCATCCTTAACGATCAGTTCATGAACAGCAAGGTTACCAGCCCAATTATAGTTTTGGTTGTCACGATGACGTTCTTTTGTTGGAATCCAGCCTACTATATAAAGTTTTTCTCCATCTGTTTCCAATCTGCCAGCATAAAATCCAGAACTATCCCAATGATCTAAGTTAATTGGTTTGACAAAAGGTCCTTTGACATCATCAGCAATACGATAATGAACAACACGTTGGTCCCACTGATCAGAAAAAGCCAAATACCATTTCCCATCAAAGAATACAAGTGATGGACACTCTAGATTGGAATCGTTTCCGAAATCATTCTCAAAAAAGACCCCTTGATCTTCCCATGTTTTTAAATCTGTTGATGTATATCTAGCAATAACACCTGTTCCATCATGACGAGCTGTAATGAGCATCCAATACTCTTCCGAATCTTCTTCATAAAATACATAGGGATCTCTAAAATCATCTGCTTCATACTGTGAACTCGAGAAAAACGTATGCTCTGGTTGCTTATCCCACTTGACGCCATCTTTACTAGTCGCATGCATAATTGCTTCCTTAGGTGACAACGATCCATTATGTCCCGTGTAAAATGCATGATACAATCCATCTGAATCAATGATAACAGAACCCGTTCCTAGAGCTAATTCCTGATCGCCGTAATCATTTACAAATGGGATCACTTCACCATAATCTGTGTAATTAAAAAAGTCAGTCGTCGTCATTAAACTAAATGGATGAAACCCAATTTGATCATCACGTAAATCTTCTAAATAATAAACCATAAATTCCTCACCATTAAAATAAGGCATCGGATCTCCAACAAAGCTGTCTTCTGAACGTGGATAAACTTGCTGGATTGTTGTTTTAACAGTAAGATATTGTTTACTCAGCAAGAATGCACCCCCAATAAAAATAATACTCAGACTAATTATTAGCCTCTTCTTCAACTGTAGTAACCCCTTTCATTGGAAACGTTTCCTGGATTCAGTATAACATTTATAAATTAAATTGACAAGATAATATTTTTCTTTTTTTATTCTACCTAACATAGAAGGTTGATTTTAACCCAAATAAAGCGCAAACAAATTAATCTTGACAAGATAGATGATAATCTTTTAATATAATTTTGACAATCGGATGTCATATAACTATATAGTTTTTAACGAAAAGCATTATTTATTTAACGTTTTTTTGGAAACGATACCGTTTTGTTGTTAATTTACTTCACATCACTGCTATTCGTTTTGTAGTCATTACTATACTATCATTCATGAAATCTAATGGTTTTTTTGATAGTACTAAAAAAGGCGTCTTGTTTCGCCCTTTCATTAACAATAGAAATGAGGATGATAAATTTAAAAAAGCTTTATTAATATTTATTATTAAAATTTTAAATTCTGGAGGTCATCAAATCAAATGAAAAAACATCTAAAAAAAGCTTTAATTATGGCGCTGGTTATTATTGGATTACTTGCTGTTAACCAAGGAAACCAATTTCTAACAACAGCAAAAACTAAAGATTATTACACAGAACTCTATCGACCACAGTATCACTTTTCAACTCCTGAAGGACGACTTGCTGATCCGAACGGACTTATTTATTTTAATAATGAGTACCATTTATTTCACCAAAAAATGGGGACTTGGGCACACGCAGTCAGCGATGACTTATTACATTGGAAACACCTTCCGATCGCTTTAGAACATGATAAAATGGGACAAGCCATGTCAGGTACTACTGTGATCGATTGGAATAATACATCAGGTCTCTTCGAGGAAGAACCTGGAATGGTAGCTATTTATACAAGCACAGAAGGTGGAGAAGCACAGAGCATTGCTTATAGTAAAGACAACGGACGCAATTGGCAGCGTTATAATGGAAATCCCGTCATTGAAAATCCAGGAAAACGTGATTTCCGTGACCCTAAAGTATTTTGGCATGAGGATAGTGAAAGTTGGGTAATGGTTGTGTCCACAGATAAAACCGTTACTTTCTACAATTCATCAAATTTACTAGACTGGGAATATCAAAGTGTCTTTGGCATCGATGAAGATGAAACTGAGCATGGCAGCCACATAGCCGTATGGGAAACACCAGATTTCTTCCCACTTGCTGTTGATGGGGATGTAGATAACCAAAAATGGGTGCTGACTTTGAGTATCGGCGATAATCCAATAAAAGACGGATCAACGAATCAATACTTTATTGGTGACTTTGATGGATCTACTTTTACAAATAGTAATGAACCGGAAGAAGTCCTATATACGGATTATGGAAGGGACTTTTACGCTGGTCAATCTTTTAATGAAGTTGAAGAATCACAAGGTCGCCGTGTCTGGTTAGGTTGGATGGCAAATTGGCGCTATCCTTATCAATCACCAACATCACCATGGATGGGCTCAATGTCTATTCCTAGAGAATTATCACTTAAAACAAACAGCGATGGTGATGTTCGTTTATTCCAAGAACCTATTAAAGAAATAGAACGTATTCGGGCAACGGAGCATCACTTCGATTCATTTACTTTGAACAACGAGGATAAATCAATAGATTTTACTGGCATCTCTTATGAATTCGAACTTATTGCTTCATGGGATGATCTAGATGAGTTTGGTATTCGATTACGTCAGTCTGAGAAAGAAGAAACGGTTGTTGGAGTAGATTTAAAATCCAATACAGTTTATCTTGATCGAACAGATGCAGGACTTGATCAGCTAATTGATCGCGATGGTAATACTCACCAATTTGGTAAAAGATTTGATGCAGAGCTTAATCCAAATAGTAATGAGATCATAATTAGAGGATTTGTGGACGAATCATCCGTTGAACTTTTCATTAATGATGGGGAAATTGTCTTTACCAATCTGATCTATTCTGAACCTACAAGCAATGGGATTGAATTGTTTGCAGTTGGTGGTGAGCTTGAGGTCGAATCACTTAAACTACATCATCTAAGTTCTGTCTGGAGACCAGAAGTAGAAGATGATGAACTAGAAAGAATTGTTGCCAATCAAGAGAATATCAACCTATCTGTTGATGAAAGTACAAAATTAATTACTCAATTAAAACCTGATTGGTTCACATCACAAGAAGACTTTGATTGGGTGATAGCAAATCCAGAAATTGTTCAAATAGAACGGCTAGAAACTAATGAATTTATCATTCATGCACTTCAATCTGGACAAACAACAATTGAAATAACTCATCCAACAGGTGAGGCAACAAAAGTAGTCAACGTTACTGTTTGGGATGAAGGTCATCCTGGCTATATGCATGGTTGGGGTCCTTCCCCGTTTCATGGTAATATGTCTGGTAACTGGGATATTATTGATGATAGCCATATTTATAGTCATTCAGGAAGTGGTCAAGCATGGACAAATATTTATCGAAAAGAAATCATCACAGGTGATTTCACTGTTTCAACAAATATTAAATGGATCGACCAAGGTAGTGAAGGATTCCCTAAATACGGAATTAATATTGCTGATCAAGAAGGTTCTTTAATTTCAGGTTTCTTTAATAATGATATCAATAAACTTGAAACAAATGCTCAATATAAAACTCATGACATCGGCTGGGAGGGGATAGACTTGCCTAGCAACACAGACCTAACAGAACCTCAAAAGCTGACGATTGAGAGGGTAGGAAATAACTTCTTATTCTACTTTAATAATATATTAGTTTTTGAGCGTGACATTGAAATCGATGATGAGGTGAGTATCGGAATCATTAACGAAAATACCCAAGCTGAATTTACTCAATTTATGATTAAACAAGATGTAATTGATGATGGTGACGGTGATAGTAATGACAAATTAGACGAGAAGATTCGCATACTGACTGAGCAGATAGAGAAATTAGAAGCAATGATAGAGAATAACGCAGATCTTCAACAAGTTATCAATGAACTTCGAATCAAAATTGCTAATCTAGAGGAAAATGATGAAAACCTTTCTGATTTAATTGCTGATCTTCAGGCTCGTATAGATGCCTTAGAATCTCAAATTACCGAAACAGAAGATGGATCGGACAGTGTTTCAGAAGAAGATTCAATAAGTAATGGATCAGGTGAAAGTTCTAATGATACTAAATCAGAATCTGG
Organism: Amphibacillus indicireducens; assembly: GCF_039539605.1. Taxonomy (NCBI): domain Bacteria; kingdom Bacillati; phylum Bacillota; class Bacilli; order Caryophanales; family Bacillaceae; genus Amphibacillus; species Amphibacillus indicireducens. The sequence goes on from NZ_BAABDL010000014.1 coordinate 45,797, forward strand.
TTCAGCAACAAATCATGATCCTGATGATAAAGAAGATCGATTACCAGCAACAGCAACATCGGTTTATAATTATTTATTAATCGGTTCGTTGGTCCTGCTTATTGGTACTATATTGACTCTTTACAGCTATAAACGGAAAAAATCTTAGATATTGATAAATTAAAATCTAATCCACTCTAACATGTTAAAGAATAACACCTTTACTGAGATTTTTTAGTGAAGGTGTTTGCTTTTTTAAACATTTATCTCGTTTTTCTAATTAATGATAACGATAAGGCTAGAAGAATTCAAATTTATCTTCTATACTAAAGAATAGATAAAAATAAATAATAAGTAGAGGGATTAATAAATGAAAGTCACAATTAAAGACGTAGCTAAGCAAGCTGGGGTAGGAATCGGAACCGTTTCACGTGTACTTAATAATGGTAGTGTAACGGAAAAGACTCGTGCAAAAGTGGAAAAGGCTATTCAAATGCTAAATTATAAACCCAATACGTACGCTAGAGGATTAAAGTCTAATCGAACAAACACGATTGCCCTAATTATTCCGACAATCTGGCATCCTTTTTTTAGTGAATTTGTCCATCATATCGAAACGTATTTAGAGAAAAACGGTTTAAAATTACTCTTATGTAACGCTGAGCACAATTCCGAGAAAGAATATGAGTATATTCAAATGGTTAAGCAAAATAAAGTCGATGGTATAATAGGGATCACCTATTCTCATATAGAGCAATATATATCAAGCAGTCTCCCTTTCGTCAGTATTGATCGCCACTTCTCAGAAGAGGTAGTTTATGTGACAGCTGACAATGAAGCGGGTGGCATACTAGCTGCTCAAGAATTAATAAAACGTGGTTGTCAATCTATTTGTTTTATTGGAGGGCATCAAACGGTTGTCAATGAAACAAAGAAAAGAAGACAGGCATTTGAATCAGAATGTAAAAAGCAAAATATTCATTATCATGTATTGGATATGCGCGAACCGGTCACAGATCTTGATAATCAATTATCTGCTTTTTTCAATAAACATCCAGAAATAGACGGCGTTTTTGCTATTAACGACACGATGGCTCTAGATGTTATTCATTTTTTGAATGGAATAAACAAATCAGTCCCAAAGGATATCCAAGTTATTGGATTTGATGGTCAAAGATACTCAGAATATGCACCTTATCTCGTTTCTAGCATTGCGCAACCAATCGAATTAATGGCGAAAACAGCTGTTGAATTGTTAATTAACCTAATTGAACATAAGGAAGTTGCCCAACGCACTATCTTACCCGTACAATTTGTTCCCGGTGCAACAACATTAAATAGAGAATAATGATATCATTCTAGATAAGCTCAAATAGCTCAACTTATTTTTAAAAAAATATCGTTCACAAATCAGTGTTAAAACTGACTCATGAGCGATATTTTTATATCTTAAATTATTCACGACTCACACTTTTCTGTACGGTCATTTCAGTAAAGACTGTTAAGATCAGATCCTCTTAACATCCATAAATCCTAAACAAGCACCCAATGATCTGGTGCCTGTTCTTCAAAACTGTTTTTCTCAAACGTATAATGCTGCAACTTAATATTATGGTTGCGAATTTTTTCTGCTTCAACTGTTGGGTCAGGTACGGGTACCGCTTCAAGCAATGACTTCGTATATGGATGAATTGGGTTCGAATAAAGCTCGTCACTATCGGCAAGTTCAATAATTTTCCCATCATACATGACGGCAACTCGGTCACAAATATGCTTTACCATCGCTAAATCATGAGCAATAAACAAATAAGTTAAGCCAAGTTTCTGTTGGAGATCTTGTAACAACTCAACTATTTGCGCCTGAATTGAAACATCCAATGCCGATAACGGCTCGTCACAAACAATAAACTTCGGTTTTACCGCTAACGCACGTGCGATCCCGATCCGTTGTTGCTGCCCACCAGAAAACTCATGCGGATAGCGATTGGCATGATCCTTCTCCAAACCAACCAACTCCAACAGCTCCTCAACCCGTTCACGGCGCTCCTTTTTCGTTCGATAGAGCTTATGAATATCAAGTGGCTGCCCGATAATATCAAGCACCTTCATTCTTGGATTCAATGACGCTTGTGGATCTTGAAAAATAATTTGCACATCACGTCTGAGCACCTTCAACTCTTTCCGATTAAAATGATGAATGCCCATTCCTTCGAACAAAACTTCACCGTCGGTTGCTTTCTGCAGTTGCAGTAACAGACGTCCTGTCGTCGATTTCCCAGATCCGGATTCCCCGACTAAACCTAACGTTTCACCTTGACGAATCTTAAAATTAATTTGATCGACTGCACGAACGGTTCCACCCAATTTTAATTGAAAGACTTTTTCAAGTCGTTGAACATCGACGAGTGGTTCACTGTTGTTAAACTGCTTTGGTAAGTGAGTTGTTCTTGGTCGATCAATTCTTGGTAATGCATTTAACAATCGTTTCGTGTATGGATGGGCAGGTTCGTTAAAAATCGCCAGTGTATCATTTTCCTCGACGATTTCACCGTCTTTCATCACAACAACCCGATCACACATCCCAGCAACCACACCAAAATCATGGGTAATTAATATAATGCTCATAGCAAATTTCTCTTGGAGTTTTTTCATCAGTTGTAAAATTTGTGCTTGAATCCGAACATCGAGTGCGGTCGTTGGTTCATCAGCGATCAACAGTTTTGGTCGACAAATTAATGCCATCGCAATCATCGCTCGCTGGAGCATTCCACCTGAGAACTCATGCGGGTATTGATGATACCGTTCCTCTGGATGTGAAATCCCAACAAGTTCGAGCATGTTCAGTGTTTCTAGCTTCGCCTTGTCAGGTGAAAGCTTGCGATGTTTAATACTCATTTCATCAATTTGCTTGCCAATTTTGATCGTTGGATTAAACGAACTCATCGGGTCTTGGAAAATCATACTGATCTCATGTCCACGAATCTGTTCCATTTCTTTTTCATTATATGTTGAAATGGGTTTGCCTTCATATTCGATTAAACCAGCTGTTACTCGGGCAGACTGAGAAGGTAACAATTGCATAATTGTTTTTGCTGTCACACTCTTTCCAGAACCTGATTCACCGACAATACCAAGCGTCTCTCCTTTTCGAACCGAAAAAGAAATATCATTAATCGCTTGGAGATAGTGCTGACTCGATTGAAAAGCAACGGCCAAGTTTTTTACTGTTAACAAATTTTCCATAATCAACGCCCCTGTAATTTTATCGCAGTGCAACTGTCAGTAAGTCTCCCACTTTAGGAATTTGAAAAAACACCAATAATTGCAAGTGGGAGATCAACTGACAGTAACCGCCCGATTGGTTCAACTAGTAAATGATTGAAGTTTCACTTTATCATTTGACATCACGGCTAAATCTTTCTATAATCTAATTTATGCTATTGTATACTAAACTAATAGGAATTATCAAGTTTAAAGGAGGTGTGACCACCTTGCAAAGTGAAAACCAGCTCACCAAAGGCTTTAACACCATCCATCGCCACCGCTTATTAAGATGGCTTCAATGGATCATTGGTGCACCTATTCATTTAATTAGTTTGATTTTGTTTTCATTCGAAAAAAAATCAGCAAACTATCAAACTTTATTAAACGAAAAAATCGAGCAATTAAAGAAAACCGATAGCTATCGGGGATTAATTGAAAATTATCAAAACCAATATGATCGAAAACAAGCTTATTTTAACAGGTCGAGCAATCAGTCAGCTAAAGATAAATTCATCACAGCACAAGCTGACCAACAAATTAAAAAAAATGCAGAAGAAGCACTTGCTTTAGAAGGACATGAACAAATCAGCTATTTAACATTTTTCAGAACACTTTTAGCCAACAAAACATTTATCATCCTGACAATCATTCCTGGACTTATTTTATATAGTTTATGTCTCATTTATCAAAATGTCTTTGTCCGATTTATTTTTGAACGAATTGTCCTAACATTCTTTGTGATCATTTCTGTGATCGTGATCGTTTTTACGATCCTCTATATTTCTCCATCTGATGCGGCAGCAAATATATTAGGAGAAACGGCAACGATTGAGCAACGGATCGAATTCAATTACCAGTACGGACTTGATCAACCATACCTGATGCAATTAGGTCGAGCAATTAAAGGCTTTTTAACTTTTGATTTAGGTTTATCCTATACAGGAAATGAAGTGATTATGACGAGCATAGCGAATCGTTTCCCAGTCACATTGACACTGGCAATCTCATCACTGTTTTTAGCGATTGTGATCGCCATTCCAATCGGGATGATTTCAGCGGCAAAAATGAATTCTTTTTGGGATTACAGCTTTATGTTCTTAGCTTTAATTGGTTTATCAATTCCGAGTTTTTGGCAAGGGTTAATCTTTATTCTGACCTTTTCAATTAGAGGTAATTTACTACCGGCCACGTACTCACCGAACAATCCACTCTCGCTCATTATGCCAATTGTTGTTTTAGGGACTGGATTGGCAGCGGCAATTGCTCGAATGACGCGTGCTTCAATGCTTGAAGTGATGCACGAAGATTATATGATGACTGCGAAAGCAAAAGGTTTATCTGGCCGAGAAGTCTTTTTACGTCACGGCTTACGAAATGCATGGATACCGATTTTAACAGTAATCGGGCTTCAATTTGGGGCAATGCTTGGTGGGGCAGCCGTTACTGAACAAGTTTTTAATATTAGAGGGTTAGGGAGTTACATTGTCGATAAGCAATTTATTCCTGACATACCGGCAATTCTAGCAGGTGTTGTCTACATTGCAATCACAATATCACTGGTTAATCTCATTGTCGATTTACTTTATGCGTTTTTAAATCCACGAATTCGCTCCCAATTAAAAGAGGGTTAATTAAGGAGGTGGTGCGAATTGAATCGTATTGCGTTAAAGCAATCTGAACTTTATAAACATGGCACATTTGCCTTTGTGATCTCACTTGCGTTAAGTTTACTATTTTCATTTAATAGTTATCACAGTAGCACGGGAACTTGGCGTCCAATTTTTATCATCTTAACACTCATTTACCTCGTCATTAGCTTGTATCAATTGCTATTAATTTTCAAGCTAAAACGTGATCTATTAACAACTGGTACCGTCCAAAGACAAACGCGTGGCTTGGCATTTCTGCAAATCATCTCAATTTTTACAGGTAATATTTTTACCGCCAGCTTTGCTTTCCGGCTCTTAAAATCTGACGGATCGATTGACTATACATTCGCATACTATATGCTAATCACTGATTTCCTAATTATTGGCGTCACGTTACTGAACATATTTAAACCATACGTATCAAATACTTTTCTCCTTTCGCTCGGGACTTTAAGCGGATTACTTGTTTTCGACATCGTGATCGTCATCTTGTTAAGTAAACAAAATCAACACGATCAACGCTACAAAACAGTTGGAAAGTGGCTTGCGCTCATACTATTGATCACGAGTTTTACCGGGAATGCATTCCGCTTGATCCTCGCTTATAGCATCTGGCTAAAAAGTTCAAACCGAGATCAAGCAGAAATTGATCAATGGCATTTCTTTTGGGTTAAATTAATTAAAAACTTTACCGCCATGATTGGGCTCTTGTTTATTGTCTTTATTCTTTCACTATCGATTACGAGTTATGGCACATTCGTCACCAGATTTGCAACAGTCAACGACTATAGTAATCTCTTAACTGAACCGAGTTTAGTTTTTCCGTTTGGGACAGATAACTTTGGCCGTGACGTTTTTTCTCGAATTGTCTTTGGTGCTCGAATTTCTCTAGTCGTTGGACTCTTAACGACACTCATTCCACTCGTGATTGGTGGGATTCTTGGAGCACTCGCTGGGTTTTACAATCACTCAATTGATCAGTCGATCATGCGCGTCCTTGACGTGTTATATGCAATCCCGGGAATCTTGCTTGCAATTGCAATTATTGCAGCTTTTGGTTCCAGCACAATCAATTTAATTATCGCCTTAAGTATCGGATCAATTCCTACTTATGCTCGAACGATGCGTGCCAACATCTTGATGGTTGCTAATCTTGATTATATTGAAGCAGCCAAAGCTTTAGGTGAATCCGATCTGGTGATTTTATTAAAACATGCGATTCCAAATGCTTTTGCACCGATGATTGTTAGAGCAACATTAACAATCGGTAGTGCTGTAATCGCAACAAGTAGTTTAAGCTTTTTAGGTTTAGGTGTTGAACCGCATATCCCTGAATGGGGAAATGTGTTAAGAATAGGAAGTGGCTATTTAGAAACAGAACCTTATTTAGCTATTTTTCCAGGTTTAGCAATTATTTTACTCGTGTTAGCTTTCAACTTTTTAGGCGACGGCTTACGCGACGCATTAGATCCAAAATTAAATTAATTTTTAGGGGGAAACAGAATGAAAAGATTGACTTTCGGATTACTATTAATTTTGAGCCTGTTTATTGCAGGGTGTGTCAGTACAGAGTCTGACGTACAAGGTGACAGCGATACGGCACCAGCGGCAGATGCAGAAAAACCAACGATTGAGATCTTAGGAATGAGTACGAGTGAGGATGATTTAAATATTCTTCGCGATCAGCTAACGAATAATGGTTTTGATGTTGAGTTGAACATTCAACCAGATCGTGGAAGCTATACGACCCAAAAAGAGGCTGGAAACTATGACCTCGCAGTAAATAGTTGGACAACAGTTACAGGTAACCCTGATTACGCTGTTCGTTCACTATTTACATCAGATGGTGACAACACATTATTCGCTGATGATGAAGCTGACCGTCTGATTGATTTAGCAAGTACACAGTTGCCTGAAGATTATCAGCAAACATACACTGAATTAGAGCAACATATCGTTTTCGATCAAGCATATGTTTTACCTTTATACATTTCTTATAAAGCACAAGCAGTCAACCACGAGATTATTGATGAATCAACCGTTCGCTTACCAAAATCTCGAGCAGCTGTTTGGGAAATGTACGACTTTACTGATACAAACTTACGTGACACTGAACCATTACTTGTCCATCAAGGGCTAAGTGATTTAACATCACTTGATCCGATTAAAGGAAATGATGGTTCAATTAATACACTAAATACAAATATGTATGTTCGATTAGTGAACTTAACTGACGATGACCAAGTGGTTTCAGATGGTTCATTATCATTAAACCATGTGATCGCAGAAGGAAATCAAGATTACTACTTTGTTTTACGTGATGACATTAACTTCGCTGCTGTTGAAGGTGATGCTGCTGTTAATACAGGAGTTCGTGTTGGTGCAGAAGATGTTAAATTCTCTCTCGAACGAGCAAAAGATCGTAACTCAGTACCTGATCACAGAACATATAGCTTACATGAAAGCATCGATACAGTTGAAATTGTAGCAGATTTAGCTGAGTTAGAGGCTGTTACAAATGAAGGAACTACAGTTAAAGCAGCATTAGAGGAAAATCTAAATACCGAGATTGCTGAACTAACAGCTGATAAAACTGAAGCTGATAACAGTAATGGTGTTTATCAAGTAGTAAAAGTTACAACACATAACCCGTTCCCACAAGTACTAAACTACCTTGCTCACCAATCAGCAGGTATTGTTTCAAAAGAACAAGTTGAAAGTATTAACACGTATAATGTTGAAGATTATGATGTGAATACAGATATTGCTTACGGTGATCAGCGAACAGTTAGTGAAGATAGCGAGCATGAGAATACACTTTATGCAAGTGGCCCATACATCTTGGTGTCAAAAAATGACTATGAAGCTCGCTTCGTTAAAAATCCAGCTTATATGGTTGGATCAGATTATGAACCACGAATGACTGAAGTGATCGTTAAATTTATTCAAGATCCTGAAACAGCCTTGTCAGCATTACGTAACAATGAAATTCATGTTTACAATGGCGTTGCTGAGAACCGTTATGACATCGTTCATGAAGATGAGCGCTTAACGTTACAACAAAATGAGAGTAATGCGGTTGCATACTTGAACTTTAATATGGATGGGCGTGAGGTTTCAACAAACACAGCGTTACGTCAGGCAGTCCTTTATTCAATTAATCAGGATGAATTCATTTCGTTCTATCAAGGTAACAAAATGCCAGCAATCTCAACTGTTAGCCCGTTAGTCAATACCGGCTTAACACTTGAAGCTGACCCAGCAAAAGTCCAAGAACTACTTGAACAAGCAAATTAACCTTTCGTAAAACTGAACCCTTGAGCGGATGACTCAAGGGTTTTTTCTTAATTTTAATATCAATTTAAATAGATTGACTCAATTGAACAGTAAATTGATTAGTTCTAATTAAACAAACTGTTATACTTAGATTATTATCATAAAAAACGGGAGTGTGTCGAGATGTGCAAAAAAAGGTGGTTCACTCAGTCAGACGGCGAGAAAATTTTTATTAGAAAATGGACTGATCAGTCAAGTAAACCTAAGGCAATCATTCAAATCGCCCATGGAATGGCCGAACACAGTCAGCGTTATGATCAATTTGCTCAATTTTTAACTGAAAATCAATTGATCGTTTACGCAAATGATCATCGGGGTCACGGTGAAACTGGGGCAAGAATGGGCGTGATGGGCTACTTTGCAGAACAAGGCGGTTTTGAACGTGCTGTTGATGATTTGTGGGAAATGACTGCAATGATCCGAACTGAGCACCCAGGCCTCCCGATCATTTTACTCGGTCATAGTATGGGTTCGTTTTTAGTTAGGCGCTATATTCAACGCTATCCAACTTCGGTTGATGCTGTAATTTTATCAGGTACAGGCTTTGACAAAGGCTTGGTCGGCAAAGTTGGTCGCTTATTAGCGAAATTTGAAGTCAAGCGACTCGGTCCAAAAACAGCAAGTCCTTTAATGGATCGATTAAGTTTTGGCCAATACAGTAAAGGCCTAGCTGAAACAGAAAGTTGGCTTTCCCGTGATTCTCAATCCGTACGTGATTATGAGAACGATCCGTATTGCGGGTTTATTTCCACCGCGAAATTTTATGATGACCTCCTCTATGGCCTTAAGAAAATTCATCAACAAAGTCAAGTCGCGAAAGTTAATCCGTCATTGCCTATCTTATTATTCAGCGGGACAGCCGATCCTGTTGGTGATTACAGTAAAGGCGTTCACCGAGTCGTGAAGCAGTATCAAAAGCATGGGATCAAATCGATTGACTTAAAGCTATATCCGGAAGGACGTCATGAAATGTTATTTGAAATTAATCGCGAACAAGTCATGAGAGACATCTTAGCTTGGATGATTGAAGTTATTTCTTGAGGGAAGATTTTATTTGATTCAGAAAGCTTCACTCACTGAGGGGATGAATCGGATCACTCACGATTAAATCCTATTCGTTACCTCTTCAGCAAAAAATCGATGACACTGCGCATGATTAGATGTTATTCGTTAGATATCTCCTTGATTATGAGGGCGGTTTCTGACGATTAACACCTATTCGTTAGAGATCACCTTGATTACGAGGGCGGTTTCTGACGATTAACACCTATTCGTTAGAGATCACCTTGATTACGAGGGTGGTTTCTGACGATTAACACCTATTCGTTAGGGATCTCCTTGATTACGAGGGCGGTTTCTGATGATTACCACCTATTCGTTAGAGATCTCCTTGATTACGAGGGCGGTTTCTGACGATTAACACCTATTCGTTAGAGATCACCTTGATTACGAGGGTGGTTTCTGACGATTAGCACCTATTCGTTAGAGATCACCTTGATTACGAGGGCGGTTTCTGGCGATTACCGCCTATTCGTTAGAGATCACCTTGATTATGAGGGCGGTCTCTGACGATTATTATTTTTTTACAAAACCTTCGTTAAATAAAGCAACAAATCAATGAACTTAAATCTCCTTAGCTCAAAAAAGTATAGACAGTCTTTAAATTATTTCGAAATACGAAACAAAAGCGAGACTTCACTTAAGATCGTGGTATAATTATTTTTATATCTAAATAGAAATATGGTGAATAAATAGTGGATCGCTTAACGAATACAACAAAAATTTCTCCTGGAAAACAGCTCTTTCTTATTACATGGCCAATTATGATCGAAACATTTTTACAGACATTTATGCGTTTTTCTGATACGTTTATGCTCAGCTTTATCTCAGATGAAGCTGTGGCTGCGATCGGTGTCGTCAACCAAATTATGATGTTTACATTTGTTTTATTTAATTTTACCGCAATGGGATCTGCTGTTGTTGTGAGTCAATATGTTGGTGCTAACAATCCTAAAGGCGTTCAAAAAACGATCGCACATGCGTTAATGGTCAACTTAGTTTTTGGTGTGATGGTCAGTTTGGTCGTCGTCAGTTTACGGACTCAATTTATTAATCTATTTGATTTAGAGCCAGAGCTTTTCGGTTATGCAAATACATATTTACTCTATGTTGGTGGCGCGTTATTCTCGCAAGCAATCGTCTTGACAATTTCGGCGATTTTGCAAGCAATGGGGCACACAAAAGATGTCATGACCGTCGTCATTATTATGAATGTTACAAACGTGTTTTTTAACTATGTCTTTATTTTCGGAGCATTCGGCTTCCCACAACTTGGTGTAACTGGAGTCGCAATGTCAACAGCCGCGATCCGATTTGTAGCGATGTTTGTCTTATTTTCAATCTTGTTAAAAAGATTACCGACAAAATTACCATTTAAGGCATTCTTTAAATTTGATCTATCCTATTTGAAGAAAATTCTCGGTATTGGTGTACCTGCTGCAGGGGAACAGCTTTCTTATAATATTAGTCAAATCGTGATTACTGTCTTTATTACTAGTTTAGGAGCTACAGCACTCGCAACAAGAGTTTACGCTCAAAACTTAATGTCATTAATGACCGTTTTCTCAATGTCAATTTCTAAAGGGATGCAAATATTTATTGGTCAACTCGTCGGCGCTGGTAAAGAAAAAGAGGCGTACAGCAGTATGTTTATCGGCGTACGCGCTGCCTTAACCGTTGCTTTGTCGGTCGGTTCACTGCTAGCGATCTTTGGTCGTCAAGTCTTCATGATCTTTACCAGAGATCCTGATATTATCGCACTTGGTACAGTGATTTTAATCATTGGTCTAATTTTAGAACCAGGACGGACGTCAAACTTAGTCATTATTAGCGCCTTGCGTGCAGCTGGCGATGCCCGCTTCCCTGTTATAATTGGAATTTGTGTCATGTGGGGTGTCTTAGTACCACTCGCCTATTTCTTAGGCATCACCTTGAATTTTGGTTTACCTGGTATTTGGATTGCGATGTTAGTCGATGAATGGATACGAGCAATCATTATGTGGACACGCTGGCGAGGTAAAAGATGGATGGGCAAAGCCGTCGTAGAACAAACAAACCAAGCACATTAAAACTGTGCTTGGTTTTTTATTAGAACTTATTTTTAAAGGCGACTGTTTCTAAAAATTATATCTTGAACTGTCCGAGTAAGTTATTTAGTTGATTCGCTAACTTAGTTAAGTCGCTTGAGCTACTCATGATTTCTTCCATTGAACTAGTTACCTCTTCGGCAGATGCGGATGTTTCTTCAATACCAGCCGCAGACTGCTCAGAAATTGACGCGATTTCTTCAACCGAAGCAGATAGTGTTTGGCTTGTTCCAAGGATTGTTGTCAATTCATCAGTAATCGCATGAATATTGCTTGCCATTTGCTGAATTGAATCATCAATTTGCTGGAACGTTTTATTCGTCCCTTCAATATTACCCATTCCTTGTTGCACTTGCTCATAACTATCTTCAAGCGATACTTTAACAATCTCTGAATCTGTTTGAATACCTGAAACAATTTCGGTAATATCTTGCACAGAGCTCCCCACTTCTTCAGCAAGTTTACGCACTTCCTCAGCAACAACTGCAAAACCTCGACCATGCTCACCCGCTCGGGCAGCCTCAATTGATGCATTTAACGCGAGTAAATTTGTTTGGTCTGAAATGTCTTGAATTACTGAAACAATGTTTGAGATTTCTTTTGATTGATTGTTTAATTGAATCACTTTTTCAACCGATTCAGTCACAATTGTATCTATCGCTCGCATTTGTTCAACTGACTTTTCCATCAAATTTGAACCATTGATCGTCAATTGTTGCGTATTTTTCGACTCATTTTCAACCGATTCGCCAAGCTGCTGGGCTGATGATACAGTTGTGACAAAATCGTTCATACCAGATGACAAGCCTGATGCATGTGTCGCTTGAGTCTCAGCACCTGATGCTAATTCCTCCATCGTTCCAGAAATCTGCTCTGCACCTTCAGATACATCGTTTGTCGTTTCAGCTAACGAATGACTATGCTCGGTCACAGTCTTCGATACGTTTTGAATCTCAGCTAATAATTGACGCATGTTTGTTGCCATTTGATTCGTCGACTGGGTTAATTGACCAATTTCATCACGGCGATCGGTCACTTCAATTGCTTTAGATAGATCACCATCAGCAATTGTTAACATTCGATGCGTCAATTTTCTAACAGGAACAGAAATAACACGAGTTGTGACAATTGCAGTGATAATACCGAAGATTATCGCAACAATGCCAATAATCAAGCTCAGCCAAGTGCTATAATTCGAAGATAAAACAATGTCATTCCCTACGTTAACAATATGATCCTCTTGTAAACTAGCTAAATCATTAAATTCTCTCACTAACGCCATTGAGTTTGGCAGGATCTGATCTTCAAAAAGGCGAATTGCTTCGGCTTCATTTCCTTGGTTAACCAGCTCCAGTAATTGATCTGTCGAATGGCCCCATTCAACTTTTCGAGTAATAATTTGCTCTAATTGACTTGAGTTACTCTTTGCCAAAGCTGCTTCCTCTAAAGCAACACTTTCTTCAATTCCATTAACAAATGCATCGCGATAACTTGTATTTCCAGTTAGAGTAAACGATTGTAAATAATTCGTTCGTTCCAACATGTTAATTGCTAGATCTTCACTGATAATTAGCATTTCGAGATCATCCTCAATCAATGCTTCTGTTTCAAGGCTGTTTGAGTACATTGACCACCCGTTAATCAATACAAGTACAGAAAATAAAATCATCATTATACCAAAACCTATAAACAACCTTGTACCAATACTTTTAAAATTACCTATCTGTTTTTTCATTATAATTCCCCCTAAACTTGTCTTTCTTTCTAGTCCTCACATTTTATATCGGTTAAATGAAGCTTTTATCAACATGACTAGTCAAGTTATCACATTCGGAATATTACTCCATTTATTCGGTTGATATAGACAAAAAAACACCCAATCAAAAATAGGGTTAGATGCTTTTTATTTTAATGTAAATTTTTCAACCCTTATTATTTATGCGAGAGGTCATCATCTGAAGACACTTCGCGTTCCGCGGGGATGGTCTTAGCTAACTTTTGTAGCAAAAACCGCTACAAAAGTGGATCTTCGGCTCATCCTCTTCCCGCTGGAGTCTTCGTGTCTTCAGATGACTATGCATTATTCCCCTTCACTTTTTAAGTGAGTGAGTGCGAACATAAAAATGAAAGGTATTTAGTTAAGCATTATCACTTACTTTGCGGTAAACCATGAATAATTCAGGCTCAAGTAAATTGAGCTTGAAACTTCTTTTTAATATGCACCTCGAATATTTTCATGAACATTTTCATTATAAAAATCGCTAATTTGCTCTAACTCATCCTCACTAAATGAACGGACATCAATCGCACCTAAGTTTTCCTCGACTTGCTCTCTATTTTTAAAGCCCGGAATCACTGTCGAGACACCTCTTTGTTCTAATAGCCACTTTAATGCTGCCTTAGCCATCGTATCACGATCTTCAGCAATCCATTTTAACTGATTGCTTAGCTCAACGCCTTTTGCAAACTCAATGCCACCAAACGTTTCACCAACATTAAATGCATCGCCATCTTTATTGAAGTTCCGATGATCGTCTGCTTCAAATTGATGATCAACAGTAAATTTGCCTGTCAATAGTCCGCTTGCTAAAGGGACTCGAGCAATAATCCCAACATCTTTGCTTAAGGCTTCTGGAATAAGCGTCTCCAGTGGCTTTTGACGCATCATATTTAAGATAACTTGTAATGTACTGATATTGTCGTTGTTTAAGCAAAACAAGCCCTCTTCAACTGTCTCAACACTGACACCATAATGACGTATCTTACCTTGTGCTTTTAATTTATCTAGCACGTCAAAAACACGGCCGTCTTTTAATACTTCAAATGGCGGACAGTGAATTTGGTATAAATCAAGGGTATCTCGCTGAATTCTTTTCAGCGTATTCTCTAAGTATTGAGTCACTGTTTTTTCAGAATAGTTGTCCGGATCATGAAGATCACCTGCTCGACAAAACTTAGATGCAATATAGATTTGATCTGCTTTTCCTTTAGTTACTTTACCAAGTAATGCTTCAGCATGGCCTCCACCATAGACATCTGCTGTATCAAAAAAATTAACCCCTCGATCGATCGCCAATTCAAGGGCGCGAATCGATTCTCTGTCATCCGTTTTTCCCCAATCACCGCCAATTCCCCAAGTACCAAAACTCAATTCACTGATTTCATAACCCGTCTTACCTAATCGATTATACTTCATTCTCTATCCCTCACTTTTGCTTAGTTTGCTTCAGTAGCATTGCATAAACTTTTCTTTCCTAAGTCAAGTCTTATCATTGTGGTTTGAGATAACGGATATTGATCGCTCAATACAACCGCTACGGGAAAATATTTCGCTTACCGCGGGCGTGCCTCGGGCGCACAGGATGTGGGTCAGTTAGACGTTGGGACTGGGACTGCGATTACTCGTCCCACCGAAGACATTTGCGGTTACTCGTCCCACCATAAACACCTGCCCGTAGGATAAGGAAAGCTTCTTCGAAAACGCATCGCACGAAGAAAATTGATCTTTATTTTCGAGGAAAGCGAAACATCTCTCAGCTGCGGGTGTAATCCTCTTACTTAGAGTTAATCATATCACTTGATTTTATCTTAATTTTTTATGTAACACTACTGAGTTTGCTTATATTTTACTATAGCTTTAATCAATTTCCTAACTACAAATCGTCAATTGATCTGATTAATTTATTTTACATTAATATCTTCTTTTAACAATTACTTGATTTTGTTGTTGACATGAGTTATAATACCTAAGTAGTAAGACTCACTAAATGTCAGGGAGGTGTTTTGAAATTGGACTAACTATTACGAGCTAATCAAAGGGAGGTGAGTCAAATCGACCTTAGATCATATACGTATCAGATTTCAGATCAAACATGCTATATCCAAGCAGCTAAAAGGTATAATGCTGTTTCAGAAATTGTTGCGCTTGACCGTACATATTATTCAATGCAAACGAGTTTAAAAATCATTGATCAAGCCTGTGTTATGTATGGATCGACTTACATGGGGCGTGCTGATGCGATGAGAGCAATTTTTAACATTCACTACAATCCACCGATCCCAATCGATCCCGAACAAGGTTTATACGCCTTCGCTACCCATTCACCACACCACGAAGACTGCATCTGGATTATCACGAAAAACATCATCCGTATTAGACATGGTAATAACTATTCAATGATTTACTTTAAAAATAATCGGTCATTACGCGTAGACCTTTCGAAACGACGGATCGATCGCTTGTGCTCATGCTTATATCAATATATATTGCACTTTAGAAAAGATTAACATCTTTAAGTTCCCCCATTCAAATCATTTACGATTTTAGATAGAATCCAGTATAATGATTTTGAAAGGGGTTTCTTTTATTATGAAAAAAGCTTTTTCATTTTTATCCTCGTACAAGCTTCCGATTATGATTGCTTTTTCGTTGATGCTTGTCGAACTACTCATTGAACTTGCTTCACCATTAATCATTGCTAGAATTATCGATTTTGGCATTCGAATGAATAGCTTGTCGCAAATTACATATTGGGGGATCATATTATTAATCCTTGCCAGCATTGCTTTTGCGGCTGGAATTACAAATTCATTTTTCAGTTCCCGCGTCAGTCAGGGATTCGGTTATGATTTGCGTCAAGCGACTTTTACAAAAGTTCAAAACTTTTCATTTAAGAATTTTGATCGTTTCCCTACCTCTTCATTAATCACACGTTTAACAAATGATGTTACCCAACTACAAAACATCGTCCATCGTTTATTACGCGTCGGTAGTCGGGCACCACTTCGAATCGTTGGAAGCATCAGTTTAGCACTGATGGTCAATTGGCGACTAGCGATTATCTTACTCATTACGATACCGGTCTTATCACTATTTGTTGCTTGGATTGCTCATAAAGGGATTATTTTATTCCGACGTGTGCAACGTCGACTTGATCGAGTCAACAATGTCATGCGAGAAAATTTAACAGCAATGCGTCTGATCAAAGTATTTCTACGTAGTGAGCATGAAGAAGAAAAATTTTCTGAAGAGAGCAAGTCATTGAGAGATCTAACAATGTATACACTTAGGT
This sequence comes from Amphibacillus indicireducens, assembly GCF_039539605.1. Lineage (NCBI taxonomy): Bacteria > Bacillati > Bacillota > Bacilli > Caryophanales > Bacillaceae > Amphibacillus > Amphibacillus indicireducens. The sequence goes on from NZ_BAABDL010000014.1 coordinate 62,243, forward strand.
TCATGCAAATGAGTGGACCAGCGATTACAGTCGTTATGAATGTCAGTGTTTTGTTTATTCTTTGGTTTGGTCAAATTCAAATTTCTAGTGGTGTGGTTACAGTCGGAGAAGTCGTTGCGATTATTAATTACTCAGCATTGACAATGCAGTCGATCTCAATGTTAACATTTATCTTACACAGTTTCACCCGTGCCCAAGCTTCCAAAAGCCGAATCAACGAGATTTTAACTGCAGAGATCGATCTATTTGATGGTGATCAAACCGTTCAAGACGATAAACCATCGATTCAACCACTGATCAGCTTTATCAATGTCTCGTTTGCTTATCCAAACCAAGCTACCAATGTTCTGGAACAGATCAATTTACAAGTCAACAAAGGGGATACGATTGCGGTTATCGGCGCAACGGGATCAGGGAAATCAAGTTTATTTCAGCTGATTCCACGACTTTATGACCCAACTGAAGGAGAAATTTTATTAAACAATCAACCACTACAGTCACTTAAATTAAAGTCATTACGAGAAAAAATTGGCTACGTCCCACAGGAATCCCGGCTTTTCTCTGGCACAATCACTGAGAATATTAAATGGGGCAAACGGGATGCAAGTGCAGATGAAATGATTGAAGCAGCAAAAGCTGCCCAAATTCATGAGACAATTATGGCACAGGCCGATCATTATCAAACAATTATCGGACAACGTGGGGTGAATTTTTCAGGAGGTCAAAAGCAACGTATATCAATTGCGCGTGCTCTAGTTAGAAAGCCTGAAATTTTATTACTCGATGATAGTACGAGTGCACTTGACCTGCAAACTGAAAGGAAGATTTTGCAGGCGATTAAAGCGTTATCATGTACAACATTTATTATTACACAAAAAATAACGACATTACTTCATGCAGACCAAATTATTTTATTAGAAGACGGTAAAATTGCTGCCCAAGGTGATCACGAAAGCTTATTAAATAAAAGTCCACTTTATCAGCAAATTTACCAATCACAATCAATCAAGGAGGCGAATATTGATGGCTAAACGGAGAAGATCACATCAAGTTGCACCAGAAGAGCCAGAAAATCCTTGGTTAACAGTGAAACGAATTTGGAGTTATTTGAGTTCGGCAAAATTTATGATTGGCTTTATTTTAATTTTGGTCGCCACAAGTACGATTATGGCATTATTAGCGCCTTATTTACTCGGATATGCGATTGATCATTATTTAATCGACTACGATCCACCCGGATTGTTGCGCTTGCTGATTTTATTAGCGCTTGTCTATTTGACAATGGCAGCATCGACCTGGTTACAACATTTCTTAATGGTTGGTATTTCACAAAAAGCGATTTATCAAATGCGACAACAATTATTTCACAAGCTCCATCAATTGCCGGTGAAATTTTTTGACCAAAGTCAGCAAGGCGATTTAATGAGTCGATTAACTAATGACCTTGATGTCGTCAGCGAGACATTGAACAGTTCGGTGATTGAGCTCTTTTCAAGTGTGCTTTCACTCGTTGGAACATTAATTTTCATGCTCGTCCTTAGCCCACTATTAACAGTCGTCAGTTTATTAACAACTCCAGTTTTATATTTCGGAATGAAATGGATTACGAATCGGACAAGAGTGTATTTCCGTAAGCAACAGGAAAGCATCGGTGATTTAAATGGATATATCGAAGAGGTTATTTCCGGACAAAGTGTTGTAAAAATTTTCTCTCAAGAAGAAAAAGCAATTGAAGAATTTGAACAGAAAAATCGTGAGTTAAGAGAGTCGGGTTATTATGCTCAAGCCTACACTGGCTTTATCCCAAAATTATTAAATGCATTGAATAATGTTAGCTTTGCACTGATTGCTTTTGTTGGTGGTGTTCTAGCACTGAATCAAATCGTCACAGTCGGTGTGATCGTTACCTTTACTCAATATTCACGCCAGTTCACGCGACCACTGAGAAACTTAGCCAATCAATTTAACAGTTTACTATCTGCAATTGCGGGCGCAGAGCGTGTCTTTGAGATCTTAGATCTACCAGATGAGGAGGAAACCACAGCACCTGAACAGTGGGGCGAGATTAAAGGCGAAATTAAGTTTGATCATGTCTCTTTTTCATATGATGATGATGAAGAGACAATCGATAATATTTGCTTAAGTGCAAACCCAGGTGAAACAATTGCGTTAGTTGGTCCAACCGGCGCTGGAAAAACGACGATCATCAGTTTAATTAGCCGCTTCTATGATCCTGATCAAGGTGTGATTACGATTGATGGTTACGATATTACTAAAACAACTCGACAGATTTTACGAGAAAAAATTAGTTTTGTTTTACAAGATCCGTATTTATTTAATGGTTCAATTAAAGACAACATTCGTTATGGCCGCCTTGATGCAACAGACGAAGGGGTGATTGAAGCAGCTAAGCTAGCCAATGCGGATAGTTTTATTACAAAGTTACCGAACAGCTATGAAACTAAATTGAGTCAAGAAGGTGGCGGAATCAGTCAAGGTCAGAAACAGTTGATCTCAATTGCTCGTGCATTACTTGCCGACCCCAAAATTTTAATTTTAGATGAAGCAACGAGCAGTATTGATACCGTAACAGAATTAAAAATTCAAGATGCCTTAAACAGATTAATGCACGGTCGGACGAGTATTGTGATTGCTCACCGCCTCAATACAATCCAAAATGCTGATCGGATTTTTGTCATGAAAGATGGGCAAATTATTGAGCACGGTAGTCACCAATCATTACTCGAAAAGAAAGGTTTTTACTTTGAACTATACAATGGACACTTTGAAGATACTGCGAGTTAATTTTAAAGGAGAGGATCTCGATCTAGAGGTCCTTTTTTATTTTTACAAGTCACCTAACTTTTGTTTTAGCTCCTTTTGAATGGTAATGAACACTAATTAGCACTGTTTTTTGACTGAACGAATTCTGCTATCGTTATATTTGTAAGCGTTTTCTTAAACTTGGAAGCTCAATTCCAGAAAGGAGACTCATCGTTCGGTTGTTAAAGTGTGAAAAAATCAGAAGGAGATGATGAATTGAAAAAGAAATTAGTGATGTTATTTTTATTTTGCTTCTTTTTATTGATTCCTAGTTTGAATCTATTTGCAGAGGAACCAGTACTTGATATCGAGGAATACGCTGCAGAAATGCAACCAGGATGGAACTTAGGCAATACGTTCGACGCGCTCGGTGAAGATGAAACGGGATGGGGCAATCCATACGTCACAGAAGAACTGATTCAATCAATTGCCGAACAAGGCTATCAGAGTATTCGAATTCCAATCACATTTGACGAGCGGATGGATTTAGAGCCCGATTATCAAATTGATGCGGATTTTTTAGGGCGAGTAACTGAGACTGTCGATTGGTCGCTTAATGCAGGCATGAAGGTAATGATTAATATTCATCATGATTCTTGGGTTTGGCTAGAATCGGGCATGAACAATGACTATGAACAATCCGTTGCACGCTTCGAGGCAATTTGGCAACAATTAGCCGAGCACTTCCAAGACTATGAATTAGATCTGATGTTTGAAAGCATTAACGAACCACGATTTGCACCATACGATGACGGTGAAGTGCAAGCACTCAATTATTTAGACGATTTGAATGACCGATTTTATCAGATTGTTCGGAACTCAGGAGGTAATAACGCAACCCGCCCAATAGTGATCCCAACATTACACACAGGTTCAGATCAAATTTATTTGGATCGCTTATCTGGCTGGCTCGAAGAAAAAGATGATCCTTACGCAATTGCCCCAAACAGCAACAAACGTTAGTAACTTCCTTGTTATCGGGATGATTTTGCTTAGCATCGGTACAATTGGATTCATTTATACTAAAAGGAAAAGGTTAATTTAACATTTAAGATTCTCAGATGGACCGATTGAGCCAAGTGTACTTCTTTCCTGAAAAATAACACCTCTTAAGGGAGAGTTCATTCCCCTTAAGAGGTGTTAAATCAACCGTTCTTAATAGCCGTAACCACCAAATGATGCACCAATAATAATTAACAGAATAAACAACACAATCAGTAGTGCAAATCCGCCACCAAAACCTGGAGTTGGAGCTGGACCTGGCGTTGCACATCCACCTTGAACACCTGGATTACCCAAGATTAAAACCTCCTTTTCGTCTTTTCACAACTAGTATATGTCCGACTTACATTTGCGGAATGGACATTACCCTAGTTTTCAGTGATGTTTTTATTACCGTGCAACTGTCGCTAAGTGCCACTTCGAAGAACACTAAAGCTTCTAAGTACGGGTGGGATTAAAAAAATATCGATTGGTAGAATTAGCACGAGTAGGAGTTAATCGTCAGAGATCAGCCTTATAGTCAGGAGGATTTCTAACGAATAAGGGCTAATCGTCAGAGATCGGCATCATAATCAGGGGGATTTCTAACGAATAAGGGCTAATCGGCAGAGATCGGCATCATAATCAAGTGGATTTCTAACGAATAAGGGCTAATCGGCAGAGATCGGCATCATAATCAAGTGGATTTCTAACGAATAAGGGCTAATCGTCAGAGATCGGCATCATAATCAAGGGGAACTCTAACGAATAAGGGCTAATCGGCAGAGATCGGCATCATAATTAGCAGATCGCCTAACCAATCGTGGTTAATCAGATCCTCACTCGGGCAAAAACGGTTTAGTTCAAAGACCGTCAGCTCATCCTTAGCCAAATGTCTGCGATGGGAGGGGGTAATTGATGTAAGACTGTTAGCAAGACTCAACTAATTGACGTTTCGTTTTAGAAATTTACTCTACCGGGATGAACAAAAAAAATTAAATTATTTTAATGTATTTTTACATAAAAAATAGACTTCCATGATATGATTAGAAAAACAGACTTAACGGAGGCGTTATGATGTTAGCTAAAACAACTATGACAGATTCATATTTTTTCGGTCTAGAAGGTTTCATCGTTATTGCCGTAATTGTTGCTTTAAGTCTAGCTATAACTAAGTTTAGTAGGAAAGTAAGTAGCAAGTATTTGATCGAAAAAATTGCACAGCTCGATCAAACGACATACCAACACATTGCAAACGTACCCTTTAAACAACTTAATCAAACAATTGACCACCTTGTATTATCGACATACGGTATTTTTATCATTGAACGTAAAAAATTTAATGGGAAAATTTCCGGCGACCAAGTTGATTCTAACTGGATCATTCAAACTAAAAAAGATCAGCAAACAATCCCTAATCCGCTTGCAAATCTGACAGCAAAAATTAGTTCTATCGCCCAAGAATTAAATATGCAAGAAAAATATTTTTATCCGATTATTGCATTTTCGAATTCAACTGAACTTGAAGTTGAGCAAAAGTTAATCAACAAATCAGTCGCCAATTATGATCAAATTAACGAAACGATCCAATTTTATCAAACACCTAAAATCTCAAAAGAAAAAATTTCAGAATTAATCACATTACTAGAAACTATGAAACTGGATAAGTAACTCTTTTATACTAACTCAACTTTCGCAGATAAAAATAAGCAAGTAAACCTTGATGTAGTAAGTAAGACGCATTGTTCATTGTCCATATTGACTTTTACTTATACACATGGAAAATTTAATCGCAGATCCTTATTTTGAGC
>NZ_BAABDL010000014.1:67891-111681 GCF_039539605.1 Amphibacillus indicireducens
AGCTCATCCTATTCCCGCAGAAGTCTCACCAGTTGCTTATCTCCACTCTGACTGGCTCTCCATACTTTTAAAATAAGTTCATCTTGTCAGAAAATAAAAAGAAAGTGGACTGGATAGATTTTGATCGGACACAAACTACAATCAAAACAGGAATCTTTACGAATAAGTTATCAGAACCATACGTAAGTACGAAAGCAAGACTAAGTGATTGGAACGGCAGGCGGCGACTCCAGCGGGAAAAGATCGAGTCCGAAAATCCTTATTGCGACACGGTAGTGGAGCAATAAGGAATGTTAGACTAAAACCACCACGTCCTGTGGCAGATCTTTTGGTGGGACGAGTAACCGCAGTCCCAACGTCTAACTGACCCACATCCTGTGCGCCCGAGGCCGATCCCGCGGAAAGCGTCCGCCTAGAGTGGAAATCACGGGCATAGCACCAACAAATTTATTCGTGTTTTTTCCTCAATTAAGTCATTAAGTCAAGTACTATACTTAAAAGCAATGCCAACCTTAATCAATCTAAGTATAGACTGAAGATTTTGCTGCGAAAGTTGAGTACTAAGTATATAATATGATTAGATTTGATGGGAGGTGTGAGTGTTTGATCAAACAAAGTTGCAATCTAATCGCATTGATCATTTTTTATGATGAAAATTTCAAAGAAGAAGTCGCCTTAGTCTACAGTCCAACTAGCTACTATTATCTCATTATGCCAACGAAACACTTTCACACGTCTGAAGAGAAGAACGGAACATTATATATTACTGAAATTAAAAATGCTTTCTTTATCCCAAGTGCCGATGTCGAGAAAAAACTCAAAGAATGGCGCAACCGAGACTAACACCGTCTTTCCTGCTCAGGGAGTGGTGTTTTAGTTTATTTGAGTTGAAATATGGATTTCGGGATGGTATCTTCAATTTGTGGACGGGCGCACACAAATAGGCACTCAACTCAAACATCAGGAGGTGAATTTTTCACAAAAAAATCTTTAGTCTTGTTAAGTAAGCATCACTAAAGATTTCATTCACTATTTACTTTTCTTAAGAGCAGAATTAATAAGTCAACATAGGTAACTGGATTCATTGACAAGACAGTACTAATTTCTTGTTTATCTTTATAGTTTGGGTTTTGTTTAATATCCTGATTAAACTGCATATCTTGATACTTCATCTTTCTTAGCCACTGACTATTTTCAATCGCTGTATCTGTTTTTTCATAGAGTGTTGCAAAGTTATTGTGATACCATGGCTTATTTTTTTCGTAGTTTGGAATCGGAAAAATAGTTCCAGGTTCCGTAAAGCGATTGAACTTTTCAAAGTGTAAGGCAATCCAATTTTCCCAACATCTATTTGATATCATTATTTTCACTTGTGAATCTTGTGCTAAACTTTCGATAGCTTTACATCTATTATTTAGACTATGTTCTCTATCATTATAGTCAATATCCCCATCAAAAATTGCAATAAAATGATCATACTGATATTTTTTTCGATTTTTCTTCTTCTTCACTTCTTTAAGAATATTTTTAAATTCTTGTTCTCTTTTAATAATTCTGATTGTTATATTATCCAACTTTCTTGCAAACCTTTAAAAATGCTCATTCTCACAGTTAGTTTTATTTTGAAAGGATTCTATATACATATGAAAAACTGGTTTAATTTTTCTTGTCATTAATAAATCACCTTAGGTATCGCACCTAATCGTCCTTCATTGTACATATTTCGCCAATTATGATTTTGGTAGCTAACATCTTGAAATTCAGCTAATGAATATAATTCAGACTGAAGCAATTGATTATCTTTCTGAATAAACCAAATCTGTTCCTTTGACATATTATTCATTTCTAAAAAATCAGTATTGTGAGTCGTAAAAATGAATTGTGCTTTTGTGTCTGATTGGTTTAGAAATAGATCAAGAGTATAGCGCTGGATCATTGGATGATAATGATTTTCTATTTCATCAACAATATATAATTTATGATTCGTTAGACAATCAAATATTTGAATAAACTCATGAATAAACTTAATTGTCCCTAATGATTCCTGACGGAGATCTAATGAATATGAAACACCTTCAATTGTGCGTAAAGTTTTTATTGTATAGGATCTATTTTTACGCCTTCTATTTATAAAGCTTTCTTTTAACTCATCAGGAATATCCCCCTCAATATCTGCTAGAAAGTTTTCAATTTCTTGTTCCGTTGTATCAACAATATCAAAATCATCAATTTTTATATCAATATCATCTAATGCAGCTAATATTTGATCTTTTAATGACTCATCATGCTTGAGATTTTCAGCTATATAACTTTTATCAAATTCATCATCCAAAATAATAATATCTTTATCGATATAATCATAACAAGCCTTCAAAATTTGATAGGCCTTACCTGTAATCGATTCTTCAAAAAACTCATAATTAATTTTGTTAACAAAATTATACATCAAAGTTTCATCAATAAAGTTTCTAGGTTCAAAGTAATTAATAATTGGTTTAAGTGATAAATCAAATGTTGTAATCCGCTGACCTTCCCTTTCAAAAATAACCTTTTCTTCCGAAAGTTTTGTTTTCAGCACATCCCTATAAGATATACGTTCTTTGCTGATCTTATTTTTCACAAATTCTAACTGATAATTAATAAAATATTTTTCCTCTTCTATTTCCTTAATTAATTCAATATTCAGTATCGAAGGTTTAAAACGATCTGAGAAATGAAAACCAAAATTATTTTTTAGTATATGGTCGTTTTCTGATGATGTAACTAAGTTTTTTAATACGCCTACCCCAACAATAAAGTTGGTTTTTCCACCTGCATTCGACCCGTAAATAATACCACCATTTAAAATATATTGATTCTTATTTGTTGCAATACTTGGAATCTTCCCCAAAATATTATCGTTAAATATTTCAGAACGGTTATAATCAGCTACTAACGAAAAGATTTGACGATCTTTGAACGACAGAAAGTTTTCTAACTCCAGTTTCAATAGCATTTTAATCAACCTCCTTCTACATATAATATACAACTTACATCTTATTTATTCAATTATAAATTAGTTTTCCTTATTTAAATTTTAATTCCACAAAAAAACAATGAGTATGTTCGACACTCATTGTTTTTAGGAAAAATCAGTCACGTTGATAGAGATCACGCGTATATACTTTTGTGACGACGTCGTTGAGCTCGTCGTTCATTCGATTCGCAATGATCACATCGGCAGCTTGCTTGAATTGGTCAAGCTCATTGATCACACGTAAACCATTGAATGTTGTGTTGCCTTCAAGAACAGGTTCATAGACAACGACTTCAACACCTTGTTTCTGAACCAGTTTAATCACGTCTTGTATTGATGATGCTCTAAAATTATCGGAGCCAGATTTCATTGTTAGGCGATAAACACCAACAACAGACGGATTTTGCTTCATAATCGAGTCCGCAATATGCTCTTTACGTGTCTGGTTCGAAGCAACAATCGCCTTAATAATATCATTCGGTACACCTTCATAGTTTGCTAGCAATTGCTTCGTATCTTTCGGCAAGCAATAACCACCAAAGCCAAATGACGGGTTATTATAATGACTACCGATTCGTGGATCAAGGCCAACCCCTTCGATAATTTGTTTCGTATCAAGACCTTTACGCTCAGCATAAGTGTCAAGTTCATTAAAGAATGCGACACGAAGACCTAAGTATGTATTAGCAAATAATTTAATTGCCTCTGCTTCTGTCGGGTCCGTGTAAAGCACGTCGACATTCTCTTTTTCTGCCCCTTCAACTAGTAAACTCGCAAGCTCACGAGCACGCTCTGAATCCTCGCCAATCACGACACGTGACGGATAAAGATTATCATAAAGCGCCTTTCCTTCACGTAAAAACTCCGGTGAAAAAATTAACTTATCTGTCTGATATTTTGCTCTCATTTTTTCCGTATAGCCAACCGGAACAGTCGATTTAATCATCATCGTTGCATCTGGATTAATTTCCAGCACATCTTCAATTACCTTTTCCACACTAGTCGTGTCAAAGAAGTTTTTTTCTTCATCGTAATCCGTCGGTGTTGAAATCACGACATACTTCGCACCTTCATATGCCTCTTTCGGTGATAACGTTGCCGTCAGATTCAATTCTTTCTCAGCGAAAAAGCGCTCAATATCATCATCACCAATCGGCGAAATTCGTTTGTTAATTAAGTCAACCTTCTCCTCAATCACATCTAAGGCAAAGACCTCATGCTTCTGCGCAAACAAAACCGCAATCGATAACCCAACATAACCCGTACCCGCCACAGCAATTTTCATATTTACACCTCATTTAATTATTTTAAAACAAACAATCTGATTATTTCTACCTATATCATTATATCATATGCTCACCATTTCACAATATAAAACCTAGAAATCTTTAAAAGCTTTATAGACCACTAATTTATGAAAAATTTCCTTCTGGTTGCAAACAAAAAAGCTAGAGTGTAGTTTCCCCTACTCTAGCTTGAATTGCTTTTATCCCCAAATTTTAATGTTATTCTTACCTGCAGTTAAATTGTTGAGTGGACCAACAGGACTTTCATCGGAGCGGACTTGATCAAGTAAATCCTGATCAACAACTAGATCCGAACCATCCGGGCTTTCAAATTGTGCATCAACAATTCTAACCCGTGGTAATGTTGATGTCGATTGAATCTGTCCGATCATTTGATCAAAATTCTCTGGTAGTTCACAAGAAAGAAACACCTGATCGCCCTGATCAATAATCTCAAAGTTTGGATCAAAGTCTGGATCAACCCACTTATCTGCTTCATTTTCATACGGATCAGCACCGTTTAAGTATGCGTTCTGATCAATATAAACAGGTTGTTCGACACGATCAAAGGCCGCATGATCAGCATTCATTTCATGGACAACTTCGATATATTTTTCTAATGAAGATGGATAGCCTTTATAGTGCGCCGTTCCAACACCTTCAAGACCAGCTTTACCAAAGTAAAGGTTGTTGTAAAAACGATCATCACCACCGTAAACAAGCGCAAAGCCAGCCACTTTTGTGCTATGTGGTAAATGATATTGCGTCGAACGTTTTAATTCTTTGCGATGAACCATTTTACCAGCAAATAAATTATTGACATAAGCTCCGCCTTGGGCAATATTATCAAGGGCATAATCAGACCCAAGGATATTGTTATCAACAAGATATGGACCATGGCTCACTTCAACAAATAAGTCACGATTATTTTTGTATAGAATGTTTTTACTAATTCGAGTGCCTTGTGTTTGCCAGTCTAACCACAATCCGAGCGAGCAATTATGAATTCGGTTATGATGAATTTGGACATCAATCGCTGCATGCAGTTTAATGCCAGCGATTTCATGCCCATAAAATTCACGTTTTAAGGCGATATTGTAAATATGGTTGTCATAAATTTCACTGAACACACAACCTAAATGCCCAACAATCCCGTTCTGTCCACAATCATAAATTGTATTATTACGAACGATATGTGAACCAATCGTTTCTTTACTCCAGCCTTTTCGTTCCGCATCAAAAACAGATTCTAATTGATATTGATAGCCAGGCTTGTCACGACGAACAGTCCGGTAATGATGGCCAGTTGATTTTTCTTTACCAATACTGATCGCGCTACACTTGGCATCATGAATCAGATTGTTTTCAATGATCCAGCCTTTACTCCAGTTAGCACCGATTAATCCAGGCTGATCAGCCGTTGGTGGCGACCACGGTGTAGCGGCCTGCGCCATTTCAAATCCTCTAACGGTAATATAATCAATACCTGTTTCTTCTGGATAGAAACAAGAACGACGCACGTTAATCTCAACTAATTCCTGATTCGGATCTGCTCCTTGGAAGTTAGCGTAGATCGTTGTATTTTGATGATCTACTTCTGAATACCAGACATATTTTGTCTGATCCTGATTATGAACAGGAATGACTTGACGTGTCCAGTGGTCATAAGTTTCTGTTCTCACTTCAGGATTTTTTAACTTTTCATAGCTACTTACTTCATAAAATGACAGCCCATTTAAATAGACGTCACCCAAATGTTTAATTTCTTCAACCGTGACAAGCCAGTCGCCAAACACCGTTTCTAGATATGGATTATAGTCACCGAAAAATGGATTCGGGATCACAACTTTCCAGACAGTTCCTTCAACGAGCTCCCAATTTTTAATCTCTTCAGATCCCTTAATGACAACATGCTCACCTTCCGCCGCTTGATATGTGATCCGACGATGTTCACTTAATCCTTTATATCTAGGTTTAACCCATTCGCGATAAACTCCTTCATGAACGGTTACTGTATCCCCTGGAATAGCAAGTGAAGCGGCTTGATTAATTGTCAAAAATGGATCATCTTTTGTTCCAGTTGCTTGATCAGACCCAGTTTTAGCTACATGGTAATCCACTTCAAATTCCACCTTTCTATAATTAACTTGAATTAACCCCATTATAGTGCGATCGGTTAGACAGTTCTATTCCTAATGTAGTATACTTTAAGACATTATTCGTGTATGTGAGGAGGTTTAGTAATGGTCTTTTTTCAATCACATGGTGTTGAGGAAAAGGAGTTTTTTCACTGGATGCCCTTAACTGAATATCAATTTCCACTCCATTTCCACCGTGCATACGAGCTAATCTTTGTTAAAAAAGGCAAGTTGCTAGTGACCGTTAATCATGTTGAATATACGTTAGAATCGAATCAACTAATTTTTATTTTTAGCAATCACATTCATGATATGAAAATAATTGGTGAATCTGAAGTGACAATTATCTTGTTTTCGCCAGAATTAATTGGCGATTTTTTCACCGAATATAAAGGCTCAAGCCCAAGTAATCCCGTGATTAAACTTGATTCACTACCTAATTTGGAAACATTAACATCAATCTATAAGCAAAAAAGTTTCCTTTACCAGCTCTGTGGTGAACTGATTGATCAAACTGAGTTTATTAAAATTGAAAGCTCGACTAAAACGAGACTATTGCACCGGATTTTATTATTTGTTGATGAAAACTATCAATCCAACTGCTCATTAAAAGACGTCGCCAAGCATTTGCGCTACGACTATCCATACTTATCAAAACTATTCGTCCAAATGACAAACATGACCTTTACCGATTATTTAAACAATTACCGAATCTCACAGGCATGTTATTTACTGAAAAATAGTGGCTTTTCAATTAGTGAAGTGGCTACTCAGTGCGGTTACAATCAACTCCGCACCTTTCACCGTAATTTCAGAGCGATTATTGGTAAATCGCCAAAACAGTATCGAGAAAACAGTTACTGATTATTTAGGATTCGCGATTTGCGCTTGAACGCACGTAGGTGAGTTTTCCCCAAACAAACGCGAGTGAATTTTTCACGAATCAAGCATTGGAATCGTTAACGCTAATTCATCGAGATCCGCCAAGGTTAAGTCGGTAAATTCAATAATTTTTTCATAGGGGATGTCTGAGCGCATCATTCTCAAGGCGATTCGTTCTTTTTCCTGTTGCTCGCCATAGTATTGCCATTCGATCAGATTCAATGGCTCTTCTTTGATCAAGATTGGAGGATTTATCTTGCGCTTGCTTAAATGACTTGCCAATTTGAAATAGGGGTCTTGCTTAACAAGCTCAATAAATCGTTGTGGGTGCTGCTTGTCGTTGAGGTGACAAATAAAGTAAAGCCATTTTTCTAGAGTTGTCTGAGGCCTCTCGGTGGTAAACTTCGGCAATTCGATATAATGAATTTGCTGAGTTTCTCGGTGACTGGTGTATGTGGGTGTGGTCGATTGGAAGCGGTGGTGGTAATGGTCACTTTCTAGCAATAGATTGAAATTCAAAATGTGAATCATAAAACGCTCAGCTTGAGTTGTCGAACTGATCTGACCGAGCCGCTGATTAATCGCGAACTTACTCGACTGCTTTTGAAAATAATCATGATCGTGCACCTGGATCCGAATCGTCACATGACTCCTTTCATCTATCAGCGCATCAATCAGCCAGCTCGACTGTTGATCAGACGCAAAATAACAGCGCTGACTTTGAACACTCGCGATCTCCTTAATTGATCCCCTCAGTGACTTGCTCAAGATTGCGTTTAAGAAACTTCGCAACACAAGCTGACATCCCTTTGTTTTCTGAAAAAATATCGACTCAAACTGCTTTAATAAAATAAACTTTCTCTCATATTCCATATCCAACTACTCCTTTCGTTTTACATTAAGTTATCATAGTTTGATTACTTTGTAAAAAAGTTCCTTTCGATAAAATTGCGTTGAAATATGAGGTAAATTGTTGAATTTTTATTGAATTGATCAAAAACAGGCTGAAAATAGCTGTTGTTTAATTATTTGTCAGCAAAAAACTGTCAACTTGTTTAGCAGTCGACAGCTTTGATTTTCTAAAATAAGATTCGGGCAAGATAAATGACAAATGTCACCGTAATCGCTGATGCGAGCGTTGAGAACATCACAGCCTGTGTCGCAAACGCTGGATCATCACTATATTCCTGAGCAACAACCGAACTATTGACAGATGTTGGCATCGCTGAAGCTATAAATAGCGCCTGCGCGGTAATGCCTTCAAGACCAAAGACAAGGATCATCAAGTAAGCAATGATCGGTCCACCAATTAAACGGATCAACATACTCAGATAGACTAGTCTAAGTCCTTTTGTCAATTTAATCGTCGCAATTTGCGCACCGATTGTGAGTAAAGCCATGCCAACCATTGCATTCGCAATATGACCAGCAGGTACGAGCACAAGATCAGGCAAAGGCACGTTGAAAAAATTCAACAGGAGCCCCGCAACTAAACCATATAAAACAGGCATCCGAAAATAACCGAGCAACGCACGCCATTTACCTTTTGATGACACACGAATTGAGAAAATACCATATGAAAAAAGAAAGATATTTTGAAAGGTCAGTGCGACAACTTGGATCGATGTCGCCAAAGGATCCCCCTGAAAAACAAGCGCATTAACTGGTACACCATAATTTCCTGAATTAAAGAAAATCGTACTATTGGTAAACAACGTCTTACGATTTCCCTCAAGTTTGAGCGCTTTTCCGACCAACGTTGAAATCAGAAAAATAATTGCCACAAACAAGATAAAAAAACCGAGAATACTAAAGAAAAAATACCCACTAAATTCAGCCCGATACATCGCATTAAAAATAAAACCCGGAGCTAAGAAATAAATATTGACCTTTGCCAATGTTGATAAATCAAGCTTATACTTGATCTGAATAATATAACCGACGAGCATCAGCACAAAGACTGGCCCGATAATTTCCCGTAGAATCAATAATAGTTCCGCCACTTTTGTCCCCTCTACTTCCTGATCTTTTTCTCAAAAATAATTCCTCTCTTTATTCGAGTAAGAGAGGAAACGTTATATTTAGTATAACGAAAACAGTTAACTTTGTCATATTCGTGTGTGATTGATCATCAGTCATACGTACTTTACTTAACTTGACTGCATTTCGGAGGACTTGTCTGTATTTCATCCAACTCGTCTGCATTTCGATGGACTTGTCTGTATTTCAGCCAACTTGTCTGCATTTCGATGGACTTGTCTGTATTTCAGCCAACTTGACTGCATTTCGATGGACTTGTCTGTATTTCAGCCAACTTGTCTGCATTTCGATGGACTTGTCTGTATTTCAGCCAACTTGACTGCATTTCGATGGACTTGTATTCCATTCTGTCATATCAAGTTGAACTTACTGAAAGATATCTTCCGCTTCATGAAAGCCATCAGCAATCACAGTCTCTTCGATATTATCTTTTGTCACAGCAACAGGTGTTAATAATACTGTTGGGACATCTTTTTTACCATTATTAATCGTTAAATCTGTTTCAATCGTTTCACCTCGTGCCATTTGCACCGAAATTTCAGCTGCTTGTTCAGTCAGCGCTTTAATCGATTTATAAACAGTCATGATTTGTCCACCATTAACGATCCTTTGAAGTCCTAATAACTCAGCATCTTGACCAACAATTGGAATCTCACCTGACAAACCATATTCCTCCAATGCATCATAAGCAGCTCCTGCCGTTGCATCATTGGCAGCAATGACGGCATCAATTTGATCGCCATTTACCTCTAATGCCGCTTGCATATTCTTTTTGGCATTAATCGGCAACCACGCATCTGTCCATTGATCATAAACAACCGTAATATCACCTCGTTCAATATATGGTTGTAAAACGCTATAGACACCTTCTCGCATTAAGAGTGCATTATTATCCGTAACGGGGCCACCTATATAAACATAATTCCCTTTCGGTACAATTTTCGTCATAGCTTCTGCTTGGAGTACACCGATTTGTTCATTATCAAATGAAATATATAAATCTATATTCGCATTTTTAACCAAACGATCGTATGAGACAACTGGAATATCAGCCATTTGTGCCTTTCCAACAATAGTTGTCGATGCTTCAGCATTGTGAGGAACGAGCACCAAGAGATCAATTCCTTGGCTAATTAAGGTTTCTGCTTGCGAAATTTGAAGCGCATCATTCCCATTTGCTGTTTTAACTTCAACCCTTGCTCCAAGTTTTTCTACCGCTTCAACAAACATATCACGATCCTTTAACCAACGTTCTTCCTCAATCGTATCCATCGAAAGCCCAATTGTTAACATTTCATTTGAAATCGGCTCTTTAAGACTATCAGCTCCATTGCTGATCTCCTCTTCTATACCATTATCCAACTCTCGATTAGTTGAGGCCAAACACCCCATTAACATCAATACGCTCAGCAGATTTAAAATAATCAACAAGTGATAAGATAATTTCATTCATCTCGCCTCCTTTGCTTGATCTCAACTTAATCTAACTTAAAATTTAATTGATTATCGATTAGTTAAAACTCTTTCTCGAAAAGTCATTGGTGAGATACCTGTTGTCTTTTTAAAAACTTTACTGAAATAGTTGGGATCATGATAACCTACATCATAAGAAATTTCTTTAATACTTTTTTCAGGATTTTGAATCAATTCTTTCGCTTTTTCAATCCGACATTCTGTTAAAAAATCAATATAATTAATGCCCAATTTTTCTTTAAACATTTTACTAATATAAATAGTACTTAAACCAACACGATCGGCTAATAAATCGAGCGATATTTCTTCACTAGAATGATCAATAATGTATTGTTTAATTTGTTTAATCACATCACTTTCTAAATTTTGATGATAAGTTTGATACTTCTCTTTTAATCGGTTAAGGAACAGACGAATTTCTTCAATAAACTGTTGATACGTTTCACTATAAAGCTTAAGTGATTTCCATTCTAAATGAATATTCATTTCATCAAGTAATCTAGAAATCATCCAAATTAATTCTAAGATTTTTTGTTGAGTAGTTTCCAATGGGGACTGGTCCTTTTCATAGCACTGAATCAGTGTCGTTAATTTTTGCGAAATATTATCCCACTCACCTAAACGTACTTGATCAAAAAACTGTTGTTTACGATATTTATCAAGCTGTCTATCACAGTTGTTATCACCAATTGGGAGGTCTTGATAAAAGCGATAATGGTTGGTCCGATCCATATCAATCATTGCAATCAATGCTTCTTGATAAGATTTTTGGACGTGATCAAGCGAAGGATACACATCACCAATCCCAATTAGCCAACCTTGATCGATCGTTTGATGACGTTTTTTGAAAGCATCTTGAACAATTTTGATTGCTTGTGAACGAAAGCTTTTCTGCTGATCTCGAAACACAATCACCGGAAACTGCCTACCGTATAATGCACCAATCCAAACACCACCCACCTGTTTGATTAGCTCATTCATTACTGTATAAATTTCAAATTTTGCGCCAACATCAATACCCCTTGTTGGCTCATCCAAAATTAATATTTTTGGTCCAACAAAAAGCCATTTACCTAATGACACCTTTTGTTGATTACCTCCACTTAACTTTTCAACAAGTTGTTCAATTGATGAAGCCTTGATTCCAAGTGACTTTTTATAGTGTTCAGCAACTTTTATTTCTTCATTTTTATTAATAATGCCGCGATCAGAAATACCCGCTAACTTTGCAACTGAAATATTCTGAGTAATATTTTGTGTTAAAAATAACCCATTATCTTTTCGACCTTCAGTAACATAAGCGATCCCTTCAGCGATTGCTTCACTCGTATGTTTTAAGTCTTTTTTATGACCATTAATAACAAGATCACCGGTTAATTTATAGTTGCGTTGATTACCAAAAATGCTTAAAGCTAATTCAGTACGTCCCGAACCCATTAACCCTGCAATACCAACTATTTCACCTTTATTCACGTGTAAATCAGCTTTTTTTACGACATGACGTCCCAGCTGTGAATCATACGCAGACCAATTGTGCAATTCGAATACACGGTCACCAATTTCCTTTTTTGGTAGCTCTGGATAAATCGCATTCAACTCTCGCCCAACCATATGCTTAATAATTGTTCGCTCATCTATCTCACCTTTTTTGGCATCAAGGGTACAAATTGTTTTGCCATCTCGTAATACCGTTGCTTTATCAGCAATATCAACAATTTCTTGTAGTTTGTGAGAAATCATAATACAAGTGATCCCTTGTTTTTTTAGCTCCTTGATTAATTGGAGTAAATTTTCACTATCGGTTTCATTCAGAGCTGCTGTCGGCTCATCTAAAATAAGTAGCTTTACATTTTTACTCATCGCCTTGGCGATTTCAACAAGTTGTCTACTGCCGACGCCTAGATCTTTAATTAATGTTTTCGGATTTGCTTTTAAATTTACTTTGTCTAGCATTTCTCTTGCTTTGACAATGGTTTGATTCCAATTAATGATCCCTTTATCTCTCACTTCATTATTGATATAAATATTTTCATAGATTGGGAGATCGGGAAATAAAGCAAGCTCTTGATAAATAATTACAATTCCAGCATCAACACTTTCATTAATTTTATTAAACTGTTGGACTTTCCCTTGATAGACAATATCTCCTTGATATTCACCGTATGGGTAGACACCACTTAATACTTTCATTAAAGTTGATTTTCCGGCACCATTTTCACCAACTAAACAATGAATTTCTCCTTGCTCTACTTTAAAATTCACTTCATCTAAAGCTTTTACACCAGGAAATGTCTTACTGATATCATGCATTTCAAGAATATACTTAGACATTTTTCACCCACCTTATATCATTCTAAATTGAGCGAAATAGTGATCTAAATAATCACTATTTCGCTTTAATTGTTATTCTAATCCAGTAAAGTCACTTGCATCATAATACTCTGAATCAATCAAGGCAGATTGAACATTGTCTTGATCAACAACAATGACCTCAGATTGAATAGCGGGAATGTCTTTCGCGCCGTTATCATACGATCCTGTCGTTTCAGGATTGGCGCCTTCTAAAAGCATAATCGCCATCACCATTGCATCTGTGACTAAGTTACGAACGTCTTTAAAGACAGTCATTGATTGTTTGCCATCAATAATATACTGAATCGAAGCCATTTCAGCATCTTGACCTGTAATCAAATAACTCGTTATATCACTATCTGCTGCAAATGTATCGGCAATTGAACGTGCAGTTCCATCATTCGGCGCTAAAATGAAGACATCACCCTTCATCTCATCACCTGCCGCTGTTAACTGAGTTTGTGCTTTATTAATTGCCTCATTTGGATCCCAGTTTGTTGTGACTTGGCCTAAGATACGACCTTGTTCATCACGTGTCAGTTCAGCTTTATCTGCTAATGCTTCCGCTTCACTCGAATTTGCCACTACAAAAGTGCCATCTGCAATTTTCGGTTGTAAAACGGACCAAGCACCTTCAAAGAATAAGAAAGCATTATTGTCAGAAGCTGCTCCTGCAAATAGATAAAGTGGAAGACCCTTTCCTTCTGCATGATCAATTAAATAATTTCCTTGTGCCTCGCCTACTGCAAAACTATCAAAAGTAACATAATAATCAACTGCTTCAGTATTTGTAATTAAACGGTCATAAGCAATAACTGTAATACCTTCATTTGCTGCAGCTTGAACTGCTGCACCTGCTGCGTCCCCATCATGAGGAGCAATAATTAATGTATCAATGCCACGACTAATTAATGTTTCAACATTTTGGAGCTCGTTTGCTGAAGAACCTTGACTAAATAAAATTTCAGTCGAATATTGATCCGAATAATCTGAGTTTTCCAGCGCATCCTTGAATCGCTGTTCATCTTGAACCCAGCGTGGCTCGTCTCGAGTTGGTAAAACAATTCCGATATTCACCTCTCCACCAGACTTATCTTCACTATCTGATTCAACTTCTGTAGCTGGATCTTGCACTGAATCGTCTGTCTCTCCACCCGTATCCTCTGTACATGCAACTAACATGAACACAGCTAAAATAGCAACTAACAGCAACAACCACTTTCTACTTTTAATCATTGTTTTTTCCCCTTTCAAGATTTGGTTTCCTTGCACCTTAAGTATATGAGCGACTAGCCATCGTTGTAAGCGCATTCAATAGGATTATTTTAGTATGACTAGTAATTTTTTAAATAAGGATAAAGCAAAACTTCAATCAGTGAGGGTTTCTACTGACAGTTGCATTGCAATCGAGAGATGGATCTTGTAGGAATCTGCATGCTGATAAGCACTAATCATCAGAGATCAGTCTCTGAATCGATGCGATTTACAACGAATAGGAGCTATTCGTCAGAAATCAGCCTCTGAGTCGGTGCGTTTTACAACGAATAAGAGCTATTCGTCAGAAATCAGGCTCTTAATCGGTATGATTTACAACGAATAGGGGCTATTCGTCAGAAACCAACCTCTGAATCTGTGTGATTTACAACGAATAGGAGCTACTCGTCAGAAATCAACCTCTAAATCAACCTGATCTCTAACGAATAGAGGCTAATCATCAGAGATCAACCTCTGAATCGATGCGATTTACAACGAATAAGAGCTTATCATCAGGTATCTCACTTAAAATACCTTTGATAAGCGACAAGTTGTAAGACATTACTCATAATGGTCCTTAGACATCTGAGAAGCACAAAGTTATCCAAAACTAATGGATTTTACAATTTTCTAAACAACAAAAAAGAGTTGAATCAAATCATCCGCTTGATTCAACTCTTTGTTTAAAACCGTCCCGATTTAAAGATCGAATAGATCAACCATAAAAACATAAATGCAGCGACGAATGAACCAATTTCAATTGCTGGAATTGACCAGAGTACTGTTGATTCACCGACAAGTGCTGTACCAATAATCAAGCCCACCATAATAATGCTAAAAGCAAGCATCACGATCGCAAACGACAACTGGTTACTAATTCGATCAAGCTTTTTCAAAATTTTATCTAAATCAGGTGTCGTAATTTCAAACCGCACACGCCCATTTTTCACAACCGACGATACTTTTTTAACCTGATCAGGAAAACCAGAAAAAAGTTCAATATAATCGGTAATTTGACCGATCGTCTCACGCAAAATCCGCTTCGGTCGATAACGCTCGCGAATTAACTGCTTACCAAATGGTTTGGCTACCTCAATAATGCTCAAATCAGGATCAAGCTGCTCAATCGTCCCCTCCAGTGTCAACAACGTTTTTGCCAACGTCGTATAATCAGGAGATAATGAAATTTGATGCTTTTGAACGACATGAAACAACTCACGAATCGCATCCGCCAAGCTAATCTCACTTAATGCAACCCGATAATATTTATCCATCAACAAATCAACATCATCCTGAAGTGCCGATCGATCAACCGTTTCAGGTGTATCACCCATCTTTAATAAATATTCAACCATCCCGGCCGTGTCTTCCTGAATCATATGAATCAACATCATCCCAAAATTCTCTTTCATCGTTGCCGTTAACCGACCGACCATACCAAAATCAAGTAAGACAATTTGATTGTCCTCACGAACGAGGACATTGCCTGGGTGCGGATCCGCATGGAAAAAGCCATCAATCAACACCTGTTGAAAAGTCATTCGCGCTAAATGATCGGCAATTTGTTTCGGCTCAAACCGGGCAGACATGCCTTCAATAATCTCACTCAGCTTGACACCTTCAACATACTCCATCACCAACACTTTTGATGTCGTATACTGATCAAAAATCTCTGGAACTTTGACGAGCTCATCAGCTGAAAACTGCTTCCGAATCCGCTTCGAATTCCGCGCCTCAACAACGTAATCCAACTCCTGTGAAATCATCGAGGCAAACTCATCAACAACTTCACGCGCCCGGTACTGCGCAGCCCATTCAATCCGCAACTCCGCAAGTGACGCCAACTCCTTCAAAATCTCAAAATCCGTCGCAATCTTACTCGCAATATTCGGTCGTTGAACCTTGATCGCCACCTGCTCCCCCGACTTCAACACGCCGAGATGCACCTGCCCAATCGAAGCAGCCGCCAGCGGTTCATGATCAATTTTTGCAAAAACCTCACCAACTGGAACACCAAGTTCAGCCTCAATAATTGCCTTCGCCTCTTGAAATGGAAATGGAGGGGCGTGTGTCTGCAACTTCTCAAGCTCATCAATTATATCATCTGTCAACAAATCCGGACGCGTACTCGCCATTTGGCCAACTTTAATAAACGTCGGGCCAAGCTCCTCTAAAATCAATCGAATTCGCTCACCCAACGTCTTCTCTTCCACATTCGCTTTTCGCTCCTGATACTTCCGCTTCGGAATGATGTGCAAATCATTTAACCCAAGCTGCTCAAGCAAAAAGCCTAACCCATTTCTAGAAAAAGCAACGATAATGTCCTTATACCGTTGCAAATGACGAAAGCGTTTTTCAATCAAAGCAAGTCCTCCCTCATCGGTTGGAGAATTTTTCACTAAAAATTAGTCAGAAAAACTTATTCCTCACGATTCAGTTGTTGCTCTAACCCATCGATGCGTGCTTCTAAGCGAGCAATATCATCTTGAGTGGCGAAGTTTAAGTCTGTTAAGATACTTCGCTGGACGGACTCGCCCTTCGTTTGGTATGTCTTCATAACTTCCTTCGCTTCATCACGTGTCATTTCACCTTTTTTAACTAGCTCATCAATCACTTGCTCTGCCTTTTCAAACCCAGCCGCAGCCAAACCTAAACCAAGCGCAACACCTTTTTTGAACGTACTCATCACTTTTGATCAGCTCCTTAAATTTTTAAAAACTCCTTCATCTTAATTATATTCCCACTCTACACAAAACTAAACAATTAAAGTGGCGAAAGTTCCCAATCAATTGGATCACGACCTGCCCCTTGTAAAAATTCGTTCGCCTGTGAAAACGGCTTACTGCCAAAAAAGCCACGATACGCCGATAACGGGCTCGGATGTGCCGACTTAATCAGAAAATGCTTCTCCGTATCGATCAAACGCGCCTTCTTCTGCGCCGCCGCTCCCCAAAGAAAATAAACAACCGGATCAGGCTTCTCATTTAGACACTCAATCACCCGCTCCGTGAAAAGCTCCCAACCAACACCCTGATGCGAATGTGCCTCACCCGCACGCACCGTTAAGACATTATTCAACAACAGCACACCTTGCTCAGCCCACTTAATCAAATTGCCATGATCCGGAGTCGTCACACCTAAATCATCCGCCAACTCTTTGTAAATATTACGCAATGAAGGCGGAATCTTCACCCCCGGTTGCACCGAAAAACTCAACCCATGCGCCTGATTCGGTCCATGATACGGATCCTGACCCAAAATCACAACCTTCACATCGGCAAACGACGTGTAATTCAACGCATTAAAAACATCCGCCTGAGCCGGATAAATCACCTTTTCTGCATACTCTTTCGTTAAAAACTCACCTAACCGAACAAAATAAGGCTGTTCGAATTCAGCGGCTAAAATTGGCTCCCAATCATTTGTCAGCAATTGTTTCATGTTTTGAATCACATCCTCTCGATAGTAAATGAGAACCGGTAGCTGCCAGTTCTCCGCCTGTTTGCGTGCGATCGCACGCAAATCAGGAATTTCGCACGCATCCACTGTGCGATCGCACGCAATTTGATTTTTTCGCACGCATCCACTGTGCGTTCGCACGCAAACGAAAATTTTCGCACACATCCACTGTTTAATCAATCAAATATCCGTGACCACTTTTTGTTTCCATAATTCAGATTGTTCAATTTGACTTGCGAGCGCAATCAGCTGATCCTCGCACCCTTTGCCAGCGACAAATTGAACACCCATCGGCAAGCCTTCCCTCGTTATAAACGTTGGCACACTCATTGCCGGTTGACCCGTTAAGTTCGCTAGTTGCGTAAACGGTGTATAAGTTAAGCTCGGTAAAAACATATCATAGACAAGTTTTTGTTGCTCAGCTTGTCGTAAATGATCCACCTTTAACAATTGCTCATGCATTTCCGCACTCGGCAACAACTCACCAATTTTCGGAGCTGGATGCGCATTTGTCGGCGTTAAATACAGATCATATTCACGATGAAACTCAGCCATTTGAGCAGCCGCAAAATCCCAACCGGCCAAACTTTCACTATAGGCAGCAGCCGAAACATTTTTGCCAGCCTCATTCAACACCCATGTGATGATTTCAATATCATCCGGCGTCAGATCACGACCTAAGCTACGGCTCAACTGGGTCACAACTTGATTCATTTCACCACTATTCATCATATAATAAGCCTTCATTAACTCGACCCCATTGACGGGTGCCTCTTGTTCAATAACCTCATGCCCTTGTCGCTCGAGCCACTCAACCATTTTCGCAACAGACTGCTTTGCTGCATCACTCACCGACGTCCGAACAGGGGATGCAGTCGTATAAGCGACCCGCAATTTTTTCGTCGGAGAATTTTTCGTTAAATCAAAATAACTGCCATCAATATAACGGTGTCTGATATGCCGCTTCAGGCTGAATAACTTGAAGGGCGTCAAGTAATGCGGCGCTATCGCGAACCGAACGGCTAAGCACAAAATCAATCGATGCCCCTTGCCAATTCCGCCACGCACTCGGACCAACCGGCGTCCGGCCACGCGTCGGCTTCAGTCCAAACAGCCCAGAAAAACCGGCCGGAATTCGAATCGAACCACCACCATCACTCGCACCTGCGACAGGGACAACACCGCTTGCCACAAGTGCAGCTGCACCACCACTTGAACCACCTGGTGAATGCTTCAGATTCCACGGATTCCGAGTCGGGCCATAAACTTCAGCTTCAGTAATATTTTTCAGACCGAATTCAGGCGTTGTCGTATGACCGAGCATAATAAAACCGGCTTCCTTCAGACGGGCAACGAAATTCGAATCTCGAGTTGCAACGTGATTCGTCAACAGCTTTGATCCCGAACTCAAAACCTCCCCCTCAAGTGCTTGGGAAATATCTTTTAAAAATAGTGGTACACCGAAAAATGGTTGCCCACGATCTATTAATTGATCAATCTCTTGATATGCACGCTCTCGTCTTGTCCGTGCAATCGCATTTAATTTAGGATTCACTTCTTCCAGTCTATTAAACGCAAGGTCAGCCAACTCACGCGGCGAAACCTCTTTTTTTCTAACCAATTCAGCCAATCCAACCGCGTCCATCGATTGATATGTCTTCAAATCCATCACAATTGCCTCCTTGATTGCTTTTTAACAGTATAGCAGAAAGCTAGAAGTTAAAAAAACATTTTAAACACAATCTACCAAAAAAAGCACCCAATCGAAGGTGCTTTGATTCATTATGATTTCACTTTCTTAAAAGGAAAGTCAGCCTCTGCCACGTCCGACTCCTCAAAACCGCTCACTTCAACAAAAACATGCGTCAGATCAGACTCCAACCTCACACTGACAGCTAACAATTGATCCGCGATCGTTTTAACAAAAACTCTCCGCTCACTTTTATCAGGAAACCTTTTGTCTTTGACCGTCTCTAGATAATCCCCGATCGCTATCTGACGCATTGCCTGCATTAATAGCTCAGTTGCATCCTGATTCGAAAATAAAACTGATAACGCATTTTGATCTAAATCCTCTGCATCAACTTCCTGATCTTGCTCCTCTTCATTTTGAATAAATAATTCCAGCGCTTCATTTTCAAGCGTTTCACGAAGCTGATCGATAAAATGTTTAACGACAAACTTTTGTTCAATTCGATGATTATAATTTTTACTCATAGTCGACACAACACCTCCTCAAACCACAATAATATTTAAAAATCCCATTTTTAAAATGCGCTACCAATTAAAAATGAGATTGATCAAATCATTTAAAATATTAAGTTAATGTTAGGCAGAGTATAATGTCCCGCTATTGTATTATAACATAATTTCTTCCTTTTATCAAATGAAGGCACTATATATAGTATCAAGGTGAATTTTATCGGAAAATAATCAATATATCGTATGAAGTTGTCACAGATAATAATAGTTTACGCTCGAATGAGCATAAGACATGAAAAAAAATAATCTACTTTGGCTATGACTATTTTAATCATCATAATAATAGTACTGCTCAGGAGCTTTACCTTTCTCTGCACTAATATACGGTTTAATAGGTTTAGTTTCGCCTTCTTCAATGCCCATAACTGTCACGTTAAAAGTCCATTCATCACCATAATCATATAAATACATAAACTGCTGTCCCACGTGCATACCAACAGAGCCAATCATTACTTCAGTTGCAATCGATTGACTGGAGTAATCCAGCGGTGACACAATACTATCTTCAGACCATTTTTGCCCATCCATAAAAAAGGAATACAGGTGATCATCATCAAACTGATAAGCTTTAATGATGATATGATGAAGATCATCCATCGTGTTATCTCCTGATAAGACAACTGTTCGCCAAGTCGATTGATTTAAAGATACCTTAAACGTATGACGTCCACTCACAAATTTACGCTCCATTCTAGGAAGTGTTGTTTTTACACCACCACTTGGAAACAGCTTAATCAAAGCAACATTAAACAGAGACTGCTCTTTTTCAACTGCTTCTTCATTATGAAGTGGCGCACCTGGAATTGGGTTGATCTCCCCAAACATTCGACGTCGCAACGGGATATTCCACTTGTATAAATCTCTCTGTTCCAACAAGATAGATAGCACTTTTACCGCAAATGTAGTTAGTTTGATCTTTTCAGCAAAAAAGACTAACTTTTTACCATATAGTTCCACCCTTTGGTAATCCTTTTTACAAACCCATAAACCGAACCACTCAAAATATAAGATAAAATTACTCCACTTTTCAAGAAGGTTGAACAGTAACGAATCATTCGCAATTTCTAACATATCTTCATTGCATTCAACCGATATTTTTTCTAACATCTCTGGAAAGACAAAATCGATCGAACTGTAAACATGATCTGAAAGAATAGACCAATCTAAATCGACCCAAAATGTCTCTAATAGAAAACAGTATTTCTCGGCTTCCGAAAGTTTTTGATAAAGAGACCATCTATCAGTTAAGGTTAAGTGATTCCTAGTTAATTCTTTTTTAATCAGGTGTGCACTAGTTGCAAGTTGATAGAAAAAGTGAATGTATGGGTAATACTCCTGCTGAGAATAGTTTGTTGTATCCTTTGCTTGTACCGATAATTGCTGATTGATAAAAGGCAAATGTTTGCTTGAAAGATAGCCTCTTTTTTTCGTAATCTGAATTGGATGGCTTTGAATATAGCTCATAAATTTATCAAAATCCCTAACCAATTCAATTGGGAACGTTTTCTTATTTGATCCAAATGTAAATGATTGTTGCTTATTATTTTCAGATTGACCCGTTCCAAATGCTTCTGGAGCATCAAATAAATCATCTAGGGACAATTGTCGCTCAGTTCCATAATTTTTTTCATCCATTTGTGTCACACCCTTGTCATTATCTTTTATAAAAGCAATAATATAATAAACGTTGCGATTCGTAAAGTGCGTAATTGATCGATCTTTCAACAATGCAAGAAACAAACTCAGAAGGGATCATTGCACGTGAGGCATTGTTTCTAGCAGATGAAGGAGAAACGGACGATCATTTATTGGATTGGCAACAAGAAGAAGCCGAGCTTGCCTATCAAATCGTTAAAAATAGTGATCAATTTATCCAACCTCCCTTCGCTATGAAATTAACAAATACCAGATGATGGAGACACTTTGTTACAATCAATCGAACACTAAAATACAAACAAATTACAATCGATTTTTGCGAACAAAACCAAATCGACTACATTGAATAGGAGAATGAAAGGCTTGTTAGTAACATCATTATAATATTCAATGAAACTGCTGACTATATATAGTGTGGTAGAGAAACTCATCGATTACTTATCAATATATTGTATGAAATGCTCAGAGACCACAAGAGGCTATGCTCAAATATTTGATTTGTGCTAAAATAAGCGTAAACATATTAAAAACTAGTAGTATACGTAAGCCAATACTCTCTCATGGCTCTTTATCATATACTTTATATCTCATAAACATTAAATTTAACCTTTTAACTGCGCTCATGATTCGGTTCGTTTGATTTTTTGCCGCTACTGGATTTAATAATTGAAAAGCAATATATTCGTATATATTACGTAAATCCTTTTCTACTTCAACAGTATAAACAACTTCTTAACGACTCATTATTCATAACCCTGTTCTATTTTTTCAGCAACTCGATCCGCTGTGGAAAATCGACCTTCAGTCAAATCTTTAAACCCTTTTTCAATTTCTAAGTTAAACTGTTGCTGATCAAGTTTCTCAATCCGTAATAGCTTATTTTCTGTAAGCTTTACATCAAATGGAATGCCCTGCTGATAAATCACTTGTCTTAAAAATAATCCCACCGCATTCGACATTGGAATACCAAGTTGTCCTAATACTTCCTCAGCTTGTCGCTTCACTTCTGGCTCAATCCGTACCGTGATATTAGACGTCCTTGACATGATTAACATCCCCTAAATAACATCATACACAATTGTATGTCAATTCGAAATACAATGATATGCTTTTCGTTCTACGAATATTGCTTTTCATCATTTAATTTCATCCTCTTCCTTGTTATTATTCTCAATAGAAGTAATAATAGAATTAACTCAACTTTCGCAGATGAAAATAAGCAAATAACCCTTGATGCATTAGGAAAGACGCATTGTTCATTATCCATATTGACTTTTACTTATACACATGGAAAATTTAATCGCAGATCGATATTTTGAGCATTTATTCGTTCCGAAAAGCAACTGGTTCGCTTTTCGCGGGGATGGCTTCAGCTAACTTTTGTAGCAAAGTACGCTACAAAAGTGGATCTTCAGCTCATCCTCGGAAATAAAGACTGATTTCCTTCGTGCGATGTATCGCTGACGAAGCTTTTCCTTGTCCTATTCCCGCAGAAGTCTCACCAGTTGCTTATCTCCACTCTGATTAGCTCTCCTTACTTTTAAAATAAGTTTATCTCGTCAGAAAATAAAAAGTAAGTAGACTGGATCGATTTTGATAGGACACAAATCATAATCAAAACACGAATCTTGACGAATAAGTTATCAGAGCGATACGTAAGTAAGAAAGCCAGACTAAGTGATTGGAACGGCAGGCGGCGACTCCTTGAAAATAAAGGGCGATTTTCTACGTGCGATGCATCGCTGTCGAAGCCTTCCTTGTCCAGCGGGAAAAGATCGAGTCCGAAAATCCTTATTGCGACACGGTAGTGGAGCAATAAAAGTTGAGGCCGATTAAAGGAAGGCCGGCTAAAACCGTCACGTCCTGTGACAACGCCTGCATGACCTACATCCTGTAGGCCTGAAAGCGTCCGCCTAGAGTGGAAATCACGCGTCTAGCACCAACAAAATGATTCGTGTTTTGTCCACAATTAAGTCGTTAAGTCAAGTACTATACTTAAAAGCAATGCCAACCTTAATAAATCTAATGACAGACTAAAGATTTTGCTGCGAAAGTTGAGGAATTAAGAAATAAACAGGAGGGTAAAAATTGAATCTCAATAATTTTGAAGAATATATTGGTGACCTGATTGTCTATCGTGGCGAGCATTATTATCTAAATAAATATGTCAAACAAATTAATCAAACAAAAAATGGTGATTACAAAGCAACAGTCAGCGGCTCAAAAAAATACACCGTTAAAGTGAAACTTGATCAAGCAAACAACATCATTGCTTCAGCCTGTACTTGCCCTTATGACTTTGGTGACATTTGCAAGCATGAAGTCGCCGTTTTCTTTGAATTACGTGACCAAAACACAATCGAATCCGTAGAAGAACCTGAACTAAAAGATTTATTACAAAAACTCCCCAAACAAAAATTAATTGATTTTTTAATTGATCAGACTAATAAAAATCCAGAATTAGAGCTAGAATTACGATTAAACTTTGGACCAAAAGAAGATGAAATTTTTGCATCAAGAGCGCTAATTAAGGAATATATCGAATCAGCAACAGATAACGGATTTGTCTCATATAATGACGCCTGGGACGCTGTCTATGGCGCTGAACTTGTGCTCGAAAAAATGCTGAACTACCTTGACAGCGATGAAACCAAAACCATTATCCTCCTCGGCGAAATGATTTTAGCAGAAATGACCGATCTGATTGGCTATTGTGATGATTCAGGTGGGGCAATCGGTGGTGTGATTGATCAAGCAATCGAAAATATGGCTTACGCAACAGCTCAAACGACCGCCCATCTTTCCACTAAAGAAAAACTAGAGATTGTTCAACTACTGGTGAAAGCTTCCCAACATGAAAGATATCAAGGCTGGAGCGACTGGCAATTAGCACTACTCAAAATTTGCTTGCCACTTTGCGATGTAGCAGACTGCCGAACTTTATTAGAAAACGAGCTTGAAAAACTTTCGAATGAAGCTAAGCCTAACAGATATCTACTTAAAGAAATCAAGCTCCTCCAAGCTGAGCTAATTAAAAAATACGATTCAGATGAGCAGACCCAGAGATTTTTAGCAGAAAACATTGCGATTCCAGAAATTAGAGAACAGATTATTTTACAACACTTTGAACAAAAAGATTATCAACAAGCATTGGAGTTGTGTGTGGATGGTGAGAAGTTAGACCATGATTACGCCGGTCTAGTTTCTAGATGGAAAAACTACCGCTATCAAGCA
Organism: Amphibacillus indicireducens; assembly: GCF_039539605.1. Lineage (NCBI taxonomy): Bacteria > Bacillati > Bacillota > Bacilli > Caryophanales > Bacillaceae > Amphibacillus > Amphibacillus indicireducens. The sequence goes on from NZ_BAABDL010000014.1 coordinate 92,944, forward strand.
TATGAACAGTTAAACGATCTCGAAAATCAGAAATCGTTAGGGATGTCACTCTTATTAGCAGGCGACTATGATTATTTTGGCAAACTAAAAAAATTGCACGAAAAAGATCAGTGGCCTGCCGTGCTCGACTATATAACTGAAAATATCGATCAAACGGGATACCGAAATCACGTCTACTTACAAATCTTAAAAGCAGAAAATCTGACAGACAAGCTGTTAACATTCTGTAAAAATAACCCGTCTATGGTTAGCGAACTCTATCCCGATCTGATGACGGAATACCCTGAACAAGTGAAGGAAATATTTATTCACTCCATTCGTTCAATTGCAGAGCATTCTTCAAATCGCAAAGAATACCGTGGCGTTTGTAAGATCATTAGAACATTTAACAAAGCCACCGACCATGAAAACACTGCGAAAATCATTAAAGAACTTGAACAGCGCTATCACAGAAAACCGGCTTTTTTAGATGAATTGAGTAAGATTCGGATTAGCTAATTATTAATGATCAGCAAAAAGAACTGGCCAGGGCCAGTTCTTTCTATTTTAATCGATCGATTACGATTAAATTTTACTTAAATAATTCCTGTACTTTATGATAACTGTCAATTGTCCCGATATCGTGGCGCATGCCTTCGAACAGGTAGGCGTAAACTATTCGCTGGTTAATTAACCACGGTACGAAATTTCCTGGTGCATCTGGATTGTGACTTTCAAGCAAGTACTGCTTAATTAATGGTAGTGTTTTTCTCTGGTAAATATAAAATGGTGGGACAGCATAATTTGATTTCGGTTGGTTTGGTTTTTCTTCAAACAACATGACGCGATTGTCTTCACTTAGAAAAACGACGCCTGTTTGTTTTAAATCTTCGATATCATCTAGTTCGTGTGCTGTGATGCAATCCGCGTTCATTTGTTGATAAAATTCAACGAACTCGGTCAACTCAAATTCAAATAGATTATCGCCTGCTAGTACCATAATGTCCTCATCAATTTTTTCTGTTTCAATTACGTACTGCATATCAGCGATCGCACCTAATCGATTGTCATTTGTTGTTGTTTGGTCATTAATGACTACAATCGGCTTGTCGCCTTGATAATTTTCAGCCCATTCAGTAAAAGCTGGGGTGAATTTTTCGTTTGTAACGATGAAGACTTCGTTGATCTCGGTTACTTTTTCGACTTTCTCCATAATGTGATTCAGGATTGTTTTGCCACCAACTTCTAGGAGTGGTTTGGCTTTGTTTTTTGTGATTGGATAAAGACGGGTGGCATAACCCGCCGCTAAAATAATGACTTTCATTTGCTTCACCTCAGTATGTATTTTCGATTCGCGCGCCGTCACTTGTTTGGCAGAAATACACTTTATAAATATCTTGATAGTCGGGGTGTGCTACAGGATATGTTGCATCAATTTTTGCTTTAATCTCTGCTTTATATGCTGGGTCAATCAAGCCGACACAGCAACCGCGATAACCTGCACCACTAAAGCGTGCACCGTAGACACCTGTTGTTTCTTTAAGAATATTGTAGATTGTGATCAATTCAGGGCAACCTGATTCATATTGGTGGATCGAGCTTGCACCAGATTCGAACATCAGTTGACCGAATGTCTCGAGGTCTCCATTGCGCCAAGCATCGATTCCGGCATGAACACGCTGTTGTTCGGTATAATAATGGTCGGCTCTTTTCTGAAATTTGCCAGGAACTTGATCACGATATTTTTGATAGAGTGCTTCTGGAATATCACGGAGCTTAACGTCTTCTAGAGCCTGACGCTTTTTGCCAGCTAATTCTTCAATAATCCAGCCGGCAACTTTACATTCATCGACGCGATTATTGTCATCCGTTCCGATCAATGCTTTTGTGACACCTGAGTAGACGACGAGCACTTCAAAATCAGGCATCTGCGTAGATTTTTCGACAAGGTGATGCTCACTCGTTTGACAATCCATCACGAGCAACTGATTATCTTCACTCAAAATATTAGCTGATTGATCTAAAATGCCATTCTTGAGTCCGATAAATTCTGTTTCAACCCAGTGGCTGTAAAAAACAAATTCACGTTTTGGAATCTCTAGGTGATTAACCTCTGCAAGTGCCATCAAATATGCCGTCGTTACCGCAGCCGATGAACTCAAGCCGCCGATCGGAAGCTTGCCACTAATGACTGCCTGGAAGCCTTTCCGGATTCGATGATCCCGCTTCAACGACAACACCGCACCACGCAAATAATTTCCCCAAAAACTAGGAAGCATATCTGGTACAGAATCAATATGGAAATACTCGACATCTAGGAAATCCATACTCCGCACCCGAATATAACCATCATCCGTCGGTGCAAAAACCATCTCGACATTTGAATCAAGCGCCATCCCAGTTACCACACCATCCTGATGATCAACGTGTGCACCTAAAGGGCAGATTCGAAGCGGTTACTTCACCTGCTTCGTTTTTGCTCACCATACAACTCTATGAACTTATTTAATAGATTCTCCATGAAATTATGACCTCATTTGCTAGATTTCTAGTTGATCTTTTTTATTATAACAAATTGTCGTTCGTGATTGTGAAATTACTGTCGATTTTGCTTTTGACGAACTTAATACTTAGGTCTATAATATCAAGAATGATGATAAGAAGGAGTAATCAGATGAAGCGCAAATTAATGAAATCATTTTTTTATAGTTTATTGATTTTGGTGTTAGGAATTGCTGTTGGATGTGAGGAAGCTGATCATACCACAATTGAAGAAGAACCCGAAATTGAGGAAATCGATGAGGATATACTAGACGAAGATATTGAACCGATTCTTGATGATGAACAGGAGGATTCAGTTGCTGAAGAAGTCACTACAACTGAAGAAACTGAGACGTCAAGTCCAGAAGCTGACGATGATGATGACGATGACGATGTGCCGAGCGAATACAGAGCCGCCCTAAACTCTGCCGAGATTTATGCTGACGTCATGCATATGTCTAAAATCGGTATCTATGAACAACTCACATCAGAATATGGTGATCAGTTCCCTGAAGATGTTGCCCAATATGCGATCGACAACCTCGAAGCAGACTGGAATGAAAATGCACTCAAATCAGCGGAAGCCTATGTCGACCACATGAACATGTCAAAAGCAGGCGTCTATGACCAATTAGTTTCAGACTACGGCGACCAGTTTACCGAGCAAGAAGCACAATATGCCGTCGATCAAATCGAAACAGACTGGAACAAAAACGCACTCAAATCAGCCGAAACATACTCCGACATCATGCACATGTCGAAAGCCAACATCTACGACCAACTGATCTCAGACTACGGCGACCAATTTACCGAGCAAGAAGCACAATACGCGATCGACAACATCAAAGCAGACTGGAACGAAAACGCCCTAAAATCAGCCAAAGTCTACCAAGAAATGATGAACATGTCCAACGACGCGATCAAAGACCAACTGACCTCAGAATATGGCGACCAATTCACCGAACAAGAAGCACAATACGCAATTGATCACTTAGATTAATATGTTTTTTTCGTGAAAAATTCACCTGAGTTTTACCCAGAAAAAAGCCAGACCTTGAGCACTCGATTGAATGGCGATCGCTCAGGTCTGGCCTTATTTTGCTTAAAATAGTTATGCTTGATCGCTGAAAAGAACGCCACCAACCGCATACTCGGATTTTTCCATATCCTCCAAAAAGACAACGACCTTTTCACGAGAAGCTCCAGTCGTTTCAACAACTGCATCGGTTACTTTTTCAACGCAAGCACGCTTTTGTTCATCAGTGCGGCCTGCTAACATTTTTATTGTCACATATGGCATTACGATTTACTCCTTTTTTTCCGTTAATGATAGTTACAATTCAGGTCACAGAGCTTAATTCCCCCACACCTCTTTAGCAATCTTAACAATATGTTCAAGCTTGTTCCACTGATCATCCTCAGTCAAAATATTCCCATGATGCGTCGAAGCAAAACCACACTGTGGACTCAAACACAGTTGATCTAACGGCACATACTTCGCCGCTTCATTGATCCGCGCTTTGATTAACTCAGGATCCTCAAGTTCACCGTTTTTTGACGTCACTAAACCAAGCACCACTTTCGCCCCACCGTTTGGAATATGAGCTAACGGTTCAAAATCACCAGACCGCTCATCATCATACTCCAAGAAAAAGCCATCAACCTTTTCCTTAGCAAATACAGTCGGCGCAATCAGCTGATAACTCCCCGAAAATGCATACGTCGACTGGTAATTGCCACGACAAATATGTGTCGTCACTTGTAAATCTTCAGGCTTATCAACCAGAATCTCATTAATTACTCGAACAGCTAATTCAATTAAATAATCACGCTTGTAAGGTCCACTATCAAAATCAATCTCTGGCGAAGTAAGCACGGCTAAATAAACATCGTCAATTTGTAAATAGCGAACACCTGCATCGTAAAAAGCTTGAATCGCATCCCGGTACGCCTGAATAATATCTTTCGCATAAGATTCATAGTCTGGATAAATTTCATTATTAATAATATCAACATGGAACAGTTGATTCGGACTTGGAATCGTTTGTTTAGCAACCGCCCGACCATCAACAATCTGATTCAACACCTTAAAATCATCAATAAACGGATGATCCGGATTAAACGAAATTTTTCCTATATTACGAACATCATAAGGCTCCGTTTCAACACCCTCAAAAAAATAACCATGATCAGGAACATACCCCTCAAAACCATTCAAATTTTCCAGAAAATCAATATGCCACCAATCCCGACGAAACTCACCATCCGTCACAACATCCAACCCAACCTCAATCTGCTTATCAACAACCCGCTTCACTTCCTCAAGCTCAACCTGCTTCAACTCAGCCAACTCAATTTTCCCCGCCTGATAATCCCGCCGAGCCTTTTTTAACCGCTCAGGCCGCAACAAACTCCCAACATGATCCGCATGAAATGGCGCTTTAACCGTCACAACTAATCCCTACCTTCTTAATTTTTAATTGATTAATAAAAAACTCTCCCCACAAATATAAAAAAGACCTTCTAAGAAGAAAGTCTTTACCTGTAAAGAGACATCCTTCTTATCTTCAAGGCACACGCCTATCTGGAATTAGCACCGTTCCTTTTAAAAAGGTGGTTGCTGAGACATCACAGGGCCAATCCCTCCGCCTCTCTCGATAAGAAATATTTATGATAAAATTTTAACTAACCTTAACCTGCGCAGGTTAAATTATTATTATCTTATGCCACTCACGTGAAAATAGCAAGCCTTTTTAAAAAAATTCAGAAAATAGACACTAATAATTCCTCCACCTACTCAATCCCAATATGTCCAACCACCTAACCGTTACCTGTTTATAGACTTCACACGAGTGAGGACACGATTAGCACCTATTCGTTAGAGATCAACCAGATTCAAAGACGGATTTCTGACGATTAGCTCCTATTCGTTAGAAATCAACCAGATTCAAAAACGGATTTCTGACGATTAGCTCCTATTCGTTAGAAATCAACCAGATTCAAAGACGGATTTCTGACGATTAGCTCCTATTCGTTAGAAATCAACCAGTTTCAAAGACGGATTTCTGACGATTAGCTCCTATTCGTTAGAAATCAACCTGATTCAAAGACGGATTTCTGACGATTAACCCCTATTCGTTAGAGATCAACCAAATTCAAAGACGGATTTCTGACGATTAGCTCCTATTCGTTAGAGATCAACCAGATTCAAAGACGGATTTCTGACGATTAGCTCCTATTCATTAGAGATCAACCAGATTCAAAGACGGATTTCTGACGATTAGCACCTATTCATTAGAGATCAACCAGATTCAAAAGCGGATATCTAACGATTAACTCCAAATCTCCAAACTGACAACCACCACAGCCTTACCAAATAAAAAAAGCACCCCATCACACTACCGACAAGGTGCCCTAACTCTTCAAATTAATCTCGACTAAATAAATCCCGCGTATAAACTTTATCCTTCACATCTTTAAGCTCATCAGTCAGTCGATTCGCAACAATCACATCTGCAACCTGCTTAAACTCATCAAGATCCTTCACCACACGCGAATTATAAAAATCATCTTCCTCTAGGACAGGCTCATAAACAACAACCTCGACACCTTTGCCCTTAATCCGCTTCATCACACCCTGAATCGCCGACGCTCTAAAATTATCCGAACCCGTCTTCATCGTCAAACGGTAAATTCCAACAACTTTCGGATTACTTGCTAACACACTATCCGCAATATGATCCTTCCGCGTACTATTTGAATCCACAATCGCCCGAATAATATTGTTCGGCACATCCTCGTAATTTGCCAGCAACTGCTTCGTATCCTTCGGCAAGCAATACCCACCATAACCAAACGACGGATTATTATAATGCGAACCAATCCGCGGATCTAGACCAACACCCTCAATAATCTGCTTCGTATTTAACCCACGCACTTCCGCATAAGTATCCAACTCATTAAAGAACGCCACACGTAAACCAAGATACGTATTCGCAAACAACTTAATCGCTTCCGCCTCAGTCGAATCGGTAAACAACACATCAATATCTTCTTTCTCCGCCCCCTCAACAAGCAGATCAGCAAACCGACGCGCACGCTCTGAATCCTCACCCAAAATAATCCGCGATGGATAAAGATTATCATAAAGCGCCTGCCCCTCACGCAAAAACTCAGGAGAGAAAATAATATTATCAACACCATACTTCTCGCGAATCTCCAACGTATACCCAACAGGAACCGTCGACTTAATAATCATCGTCGCCCCCGGATTAATCTCAAGGACGTCCTCAATCACTGCTTCAACCGAACTCGTATCAAAAAAATGCTTCTCCTCATCGTAATTCGTCGGCGTCGAAATCACAACATACTCCGCACCCCGATACGCCTCTTCCGGACTCAACGTCGCCGTCAAATCCAACTCCTTCTCCGCAAAAAAACGCTCAATCTCAGCATCACCAATCGGAGAAACCCGCTGATTAATCAACTCAACCTTCTCCGCAATCACATCAAGCGCAAACACCTGATGATTCTGCGCAAGCAAAACCGCATTCGACAAACCAACATAACCCGTCCCCGCAACTGCAATTTTCATATGTACACCTTCACTTTCTTATTTTTTGTGTGAAAAATTCACCCAACAAACGTTGATGAACATTCAGTAACACTACAAAATGGTAGCCTATCTTTAGCTAATGAACTATATTTTAACATATTCACATTGTTAAGACTAGCACAACTAATCCTACTTATAAGTCTATGAAACATTAAATCAATTCACCATTTTCATAGATACTTTACCAATTGCCCCTGCTACAAAACCATGCTATATTATAGCTAGAACCTTCAACCAGACCCCACATCATAACCTACAAGGATGTGATCCAATGGCAACCACGCCACTACTCATCAAAGAAAAATCCCAAGAATCGACCCACACAAAACATGATCAACTGTACAAAGAGTTAATCGGCACTTTTTTTGAAGAATTTCTCGAAGTCTTTTTCCCGGACGTTCACAAGGAAATTGACTTTCGAAAAATCAAACCATTATCCGAAGAAGTCTATACGAATATGTTAGATGGTGATACAAGAAGGCTCGATCTTGTGATTGAAACAAAGCTAAAAAATTCCGACGTTGTGATTATTGTGCATATCGAACCTCAAAGCTATCGACAACCCGACTTTAATAAACGCATGTACCATTATTTTAGTATGCTGTTCAACAAGTACAAAAAACCAATTATTCCAATTGCCGTTTTCAATCTTGACCAACAACCAGAGGAAAGCCAGTATACAATAGATTTCGACTTTTTCCACGTACTCACATTTAATTATTTAACTTTACACCTACGAAAACAAAACTGGCGTGACTATATTCACTCAGACAATCCAATTGCTGCGGCATTACTAAGTGAGATGGGATATAAGGATGAAGAACGAATCGAAGTTAAAAAGGAATTTTTACGAATGATTACCCGAATGCAACTAAACCCCGCCAAACAAAAATGACTATACGGATTTTTTGAATCTTATTTAAAGCTAACAGCTGAAGAGGAGGAACAATTAATGAACGAAGTAGACAAATTGCCAGAAGCAGACAAGATTTTCGAACTGACCGTTTCATACGAAGAGAAAGGGAAAGAAATCGGGAAATAGATTGGGAAAGAAATCGGCAAACAAGAAGTGGCGATTGAAATGCTCAAAAAAGAACTGGATCTGAATCTAATTGCAGAAGTTACACACCTAGATATTGAGGAACTTAAGAAATTAAAGCAAGAACTGACATAGACACAATAAAAAAAGGGGTTATTTAAAAAAGTCGATTGCTAATCTGGCTGATTAATTCAATTACCTTCTCTTAAACTAACAACTAAATTATCATACTCATTAGCAACTATTGGTCTTCGTATCTAATATTTATTTAAATAAGAATTAAGGAGAATTTTTATGGAAGAATTTAATATTTTATCGGAAGCTGAGATGGTTTTACAATTGCCAATATCTTATGAAGAGAAAGGGAAAAAGATCGGAAAAAAGATTGGCAAAGATATTGGTATAGAAATTGGAATGGAAATAGGAAAAGCTATTGGTATAGAAATTGGTTTTGAACAAGGAAAGGTTACGGAGAGAAAGATTGTAACAAAGGAAATTGTAATTGCAATGTTAAATAGAGAAATTGATTTAGATATTATATCTGAAGTCACTCATCTAGATATTGAAGTCATAAAAAAAATAACGAATAAATAAAGGATGACTTTAGAATTAAGAAGATTTGTAGACTGAAATAACTACATTAAATTATAGAACAAATAGAAAGGAATGACTTTCTTATGAATGAGCCCAATAAATTGCTAGAAGATGAGAAGATAATTGAAATAGCAATTTATTATGAAGAGAAAGGAAAAGAAATAGGCGAAGAAATTGGCTATAGAAAAGTTGCTCTTAACATGTTGAAAAAAAATATTGATTTAAACTTTATTGCTGAAGTTACAAACCTAGAGATTCACGATGTTAAAAAATTACAAAAACATTGCATCTGAATTAGCCCGAATTAATCATATTACAGGTCGTCATCTGAAAATACTTCGCGTTCCGCGGGGGATGGCCGCAGCTAACTTTTTAAGCGAGTGCAAACATGTAAAAAAAGGAATTAATTTAATCATCACTACTTTTTTTCAATAAACGATGAATAATTAAGAATTAGTTATGTTATATGCGATTTGTCACAAGAATCCGAACGTCTCAACTAAAATACAGGAACTACCGTAATCTTTCGTTAATCATTACTGTAGTTCCTGTTAAATTAATAATGAACACTACTTTTTTAATTTTACTTTTGTGCACTAAACATACCAAACACTATTTCACGATCACTCCTCGATAACCTAATACCTTGCAGAGATCCTTTAATCTATATAATGACCGTCATTATACTTTCGTTAAGTTTAATAACAAACTAAAAGTGGTAAACTCAACTAATAGAGACACTCATCACAATAGATCGGAGGCTACACCATGGATATAAAAAAGAAAAAAGATTTCTCACTTGAAAATTTAATTGAAGAATTGGAATCTGATTTTAATCAAATGATCAAACCAAATATAATGATTGCTGGAAAAACAGGCGTTGGAAAAAGCACTTTGATCAACGCCATTTTTAGAGAAAAACTTGCCGAAACAGGGACAGGACAACCGATCACAAAACACCTTAAAAAAATCGAGAAAGCCTCTGTACCGGTAAATCTTTTTGATACGAAAGGACTCGAACTTGAAGATATCGCTAGAGAAGAGATCCGCTCAGAAATATTAGCCGAAATCGAAAATCGCTCAAGAAGCAATGACGTCAGTGACCACATTCACTTGATGTGGTACTGCATTGCCTACGAATCAGGCAGAATCGAACGAGAAGAAATCGAATGGATCAAACTTTTCTCAGAAAAAATGCCCGTCATCCTTGTCCTAACGCAATCAATTAGTGATGACGAAAGCTTTTCAAAGTACTTAGACAATCTCAATTTACCCGTTGTCAACATCGTCAAACTATTAGCCGAACCCAAACAAATCATCGGCAATTTCGACGTACCTGCATATGGGCTAAACACACTCGTCCAGCTCACATTTGACGTGCTCCCAGAAGCTACTAGAAAAGCATTCGTCAACGCCCAAAAATCTGATATCACACTCAAGGTGAACGAAGCAAAAAAGTGGTCAATGGGGTTTATCGCCAGCTCATTCGGCGTCGGTTTCACACCAATCCCATTTTCAGACGCGATCGTTCTATCAGGAATGCAAATGACACTAATCGCAAAAATCACAAATATATTCGGCTTCCCAAACTCCAGAGCCCTGATCCAAACGATCATCTCGGCGATAGCTGGAACCGGAACCGCGACACTGATCGGTAAATCACTCGTCAGCAACATTTTGAAATTCATACCAGGCGTCGGTACCGTCGCAGGAGGCCTGATCAGCGGAACCGTCGCATCAACACTAACGACAACACTCGCCTTCGCCTATATTAAAGTATGTGAAAAACTCAGTGAAGTCGACGATCTAAACGAACTCACCCATCAAGACATCGCCAAAATGGTCAAAGAACAATTTGAAAAAGAGCTGAAAACATCGAAACAGTGAAATGAACTAGAAGTTTAGTGGTGTTATTTGGTTTATACGCGATATTCTTAATTTGCACGCGAATTTTGAAATTTACACGCGATAATTCAAATTTGCACGCGATATTCTCGATTTACACGCGAAATCCTATTTTTACACGCGTTCGCGCATAAAATAAATATTTGCGATAGAGTAGTAATTTTCTATTAAGAAGATCCTGGTTTCAGCAGGCTCTTCTTTTTTTGACTAGCATTTGCTAATAAACAGTAAAACCGTTAAGTCCATATTTTTAGAAAAAATCTGCTATACTATAAGAATAAACACTATACACCGAGGGGAAGATTATGAGAGAAAAAAGTAATCATCATTTAAATAAGGCACCTGATCATGCGAATGACAAGATTGATGATCAAAAGAAACAAACTTTTTCTAACAAACAACGCGGATTGATTTTTGCTACTGTCACTGTCTTAGTGATTCTAATCATCGTCTTAATTCAATCAAACTCACAATCCAACAGCAAAGCATACCATGCAGATGAAGCATACCAAAATGTTGAGAGAAAGATCACAGAAAAAAATGAGTTAGATCAAATAGAAAATCCATCCTCCACTGAAAGTAACGTCGCAACATATGAAGAACAGATTGCCGAACTAGGCGAATTACCAGAAGGCCACATCATCCTTCAAGATATCGACGGTACTGTCAGTTACATATCAGAGGAAGAATATAATAAATTATTAAACCAAGATGTCCGAGAAAATACAGTCGCCGACGAAACCGCTGACCCAAAGGAAGTATTTGAAGATATCGAAATCGAAATTATGCCCGCAGATGATTTTGTCTGGCACCAAACAAGAGGACAATTCATCTATTTTGTTCAAAAAGCAGTACCGATGTTGTATGCCCAAAACATCTTAGCGGCTGATTTTGATACAAACACCTACGTAATGGAAATCTTATTAGATATCGACTCTACTTTCGAATTACCAAACGATTTTGAAGACCGCATGTTACTAGCCTATCAAAACAGTGGCTATCAAGTGATCGCACCAGACCAACTGACGATTGAATATGTGATGGGTAATCTGGATGAATTTCTAGAAAATTATTAATTTGTAAATTAACCAGAGCGATAAATACGAATGATCATGTATTTATCGCTCCTTCTATTTATCTGCATAAAATAAACAATAAAAGGCAATCAGAGCGCCATTTCATCATTCATACATCATCCCACTAAACCTATCCTTCCCCCGGTTGATTTCCACTCCAACTTTGCTCATAATTGTTGTAAGCGTATACACTTATATAGGGAGGACACGATAAATGAAAGTTTTAAAAGGTAAAAACGTCATCGTTCGTGACGGCGACTTAAAACGTCGTGAAGAAACGAATCGTAACTATTTAATGAGCTTAACAAATGATAATCTACTATTTAATTACCGCGTGGAAGCGGGGCGATTCCACGGCCGTGAGATTCCGAGAGATGCACATGGAGGTTGGGAGACACCAGTTTGTCAGATTCGCGGCCATTTTCTAGGTCACTGGCTATCTGCTGCTGCACTCGAATACGATCAGTCGGGAGACCTTGAGCTTAAGGTCAAGGCAGACCAAATCATTAAAGAACTCGCTGAATGCCAAAAAGATAATGGCGGTCAGTGGATCGGGCCGATTCCTGAGAAGTACTTACATTTGATTGCTAAAGGCAAACAGATTTGGGCACCACAGTACAACCTACACAAGCTATTCATGGGCTTGGTTGACATGTATACCTATACTGACAATCACCAAGCACTTGAGATCGCCGATCAGTTTGCCGATTGGTTTGTGGAGTGGAGTGAAAGTTTCACAAGAAAACAATTTGACGATATTTTAGATGTTGAAACAGGCGGGATGCTTGAGGTATGGGCAGATTTACTTGCTATCACTCAAAATAAGAAGTATGAGTTTTTGTTAGAAAAATATTATCGTCAAAGGCTATTTAAACCGCTATTAGAAGGGAAAGATCCACTAACGAATATGCATGCAAATACGACGATTCCTGAAGTGCTGGGTTGTGCGCGCGCTTATGAGGTGACGGGTGAACAAAGATGGCTTGATATTGTCCATGCTTACTGGGCATGTGCTGTGACCGAACGCGGGACGCTGGCAACTGGGGGCAATACGTCTGGTGAGGTTTGGATGCCAAAAATGAAAATCAAGGCGCGCCTCGGCGATAAAAACCAAGAATTTTGTACGGTGTATAATATGATTCGCCTGGCTGATTTCCTATTCCAGCAAACAAAAGATCCATCCTACGGTCAATATATTGAGTACAATCTTTACAACGGGATTATGGCACAAGCCTATCATCAGTCCTATCACGTGGCAGGGACGGAAAAGAATCACCCTTGGACAGGTTTACTCACTTATTTCCTGCCGATGAAGGCCGGCCTGCATAAAGAATGGAGTTCAGAAACAAATAGCTTCTTCTGTTGCCACGGCACAATGGTTCAAGCAAATGCCAAACTAAATCGAGGCATTTATTATCAAAATCAAGACGAAATCTATGTCTCTCAATATTTCCATTCAGAGCTAGAAACGACGTTTGGCGGCGACGCACTAATCATTAACCAAACACAAGACTTTATGAACGGCAGTATGTTGACGTCTTCAACGATCGCCGGTCAACAAAAGTTAAGTGACACGACATCAACCTATGAAAATACACCTGACTTTAAGAAATATGATTTTACAATCAACCTTGATCAGGCAAAAACATTTACACTCGCACTCAGAATTCCTGAGTGGATCATGTCAGAAGCAAGTATCTATGTCAATGACGAGCTCGTTGGTAAAACAACTGACAGCCAATCTTTCTACAAACTCACCCAAGAATGGTCTAATGGCGATAAAGTCAGCATCACCTTCCCAATCGGACTGCGTTTTATTCCCTTACCAGATGACGAAAACACCGGCGCTTTCCGCTTCGGCCCAGACGTATTAGCTGGCATCTGTGAACACGAACGCATTCTTCATCTGGAAAGCGACGATCCAACCGAAGAACTCGTTCAAGAAAATGAACGTGAATGGGGTAGCTGGCGCTATTTCTTCAAGACAACAAATCAAGACCCAGGCATTCAATTTAGCCGGATCAGAGATATTGGGTATGACCCATATCAAGTTTACTTTACGATAAAAAAATAATGTCGATCGATTAAAAAGGTGTTAGTGAGTTTATCTAATCTCACTAACACCTTTATCTATTCACAAATCTTTTCCCAAACAACACTTCTTATACTTCTTTTCACTTCCGCATGGACATGGATCATTCCTACCAACATTCTGCTTTTTCCGTTCAGCAAAATCAATCACATTTTCTCCACGAGCAACAGACGAACCTTCTATCACCGGACTTAAATTCGGTCTGCCAAATACCAGTGCAATCTCATTAGGCGTATGGCCATTATTCTCCCATAAACGTACATTGTTCGAAAGATCTATAATAAGATCAACCACTTCTTTCATCTGCTTTTCACTTGAAAATTTCACACCCATTCTTACTAAATCATTCAACGTGTATTGCAGATCAAAATTTAAATGACAATTATCAAATACTTGCTCACATACATCCTTCAATTCTTCAGTATTATTCGATATGAAGTTTTCTCCAACATAACTGTACAAATTCCGATAAGCCTTTGATTTCTCAAAATAAAAATCGTCTACATATCTTAAAAGTTCTGCCTTATTCGGTACATAATAAGGCTTATCACCTTTTTTCCTAAACCACTCATCAAACTCATCATACATCGCAATAACCTCATGCGCAAAATAATCCCCATACGGATAAGCAAACGTCCCAGGCACCATCACAGACTCATCCACCATCAACGCCTCTATATCACCCATCGAGATCTGTTCCTCATTCTGCTCATTATAAATTTCCAACAACTTCTCCTTATGAAACATCCCATACAAATTCACCAGCGCACCAACATACTCCCGCAACAACTCCATAGCCTCACACCTCCAAAATATAAAGATTCTTAGGCAAAAACTCACCAACCCAACCTTAAATAACAACGCGCACCCTTCTTTAATGGTAAACATTATCACTCACCAAATATAACAGAATAAATATCAACCTCAACATCCTCAAGTAAAAATTGATTCTGCCCAATCCCAATCGTCAACTCTCTATCTCTCACATCCAAAATACCAACCAACAAATTATCATCAAACAACATATACTCTGTTGTAGAAAGATCCTCTTTGGTTTTCTTCCAGTCTGTATCGATCAGCAGCTCTTGAATGACCGATAGCTGCTCGTCAGACAGAGTCGCATTCAGTTCAGCACCCATTTCAACATCCACCGTTTCCGCACGCTCAATTTTCCCCCTATAATACATTTCTCTAAAATACGTCGATCTTGAAAACAAAATCAACAATTCCTTCTCTAATCATTTAAACTCTTTTAACTTCCATTTTTATGTATAAATAAAGATTATCATTAAAACGGAAGATCTTTGTCAGCAATAGCTAGTCTATTTGTATCTTTATGATGGATATTTCCCCCGGGATAACCTTCATCATATAATTCATCCCATTCTTCCCAGGTAACACCGTAAGGGACACCTCCTGAAGTGTAACCAGCAATATAAGCAAATGTTTCATCACTTTCTTCCCACAAACTTGCTTCTTTTTCTTGATCTTTATGTTTTTTTCGTTTTGACATATAAACACCTATCTTTTGAAATTATTTGTCTGAGATCGCTTTATCACGGATACTTTAGATTTTAAATCACTTCCAAATAGTTAATGTAAAAAGGCTTGGCGTTCATATAAAATTCTCACAATTCGAATTTTAAATGAATTTAATGCAACCTTGACAATATATATACAGTATTTCTACCATCATGACAACAATTATGGTAATCTAGAGTTAAATGACATACATAAAAGTCTATTAAGGAGGACAGCGGAGCATTAGTATCGATTGTATTTCTTGAAATTTTAAATAGATCATAAATGAAAGCGCTTTAATACCTTTCATTTCCAAGGAGGCATTTAATATGCTTAGTTTAAATAAACCCTATTCACTCAAATTGACATCACTAACTCAGTTTATTAATAAAGCTCATTTATCTGTCTGGCTTTGGGACATGAAAAGTGAAGACTTCATTTTTATTTCGAACGAATTAATGAAACAATTTGAATTGATCACAAACAAGAAATTAACAAAAGAAGAAATATTCCGTCTGATCGAAAAAAATGCTCCACATGACTTAAAATATATGCAAGAGACATTTGAAGAAAAACAGGAATTTTTTCACTCCTATTTTATTGGTCTACCAAATGGTGACTCAATCTGGTTTGATACGACAATCGTTGCAATTGAAGACGAACAGAATCGCATAGAGTTTGCTGCCGGATTCGTCACCGAAAGAAAAGAAATCTTCAACCCGGAAAACAATAAAATTCCGAATCATCAAGACGTATACACAAACTTACCTAACCTCATTTACGGAAGAAAATTTTTGCAGAAAACAATCGACGAAAACAAACAAAAGAAACGTAAATTCACGCTATATAAAATTATTATTCCGACGTATGATAATATTTTAATGACACTTGGCCATGAGGTAGCAGAGCAAATCTTACTCGAAACATCAAGAAGACTCAATCAATTTATGTTCGATAAAGGCTTCCTGTTCCACTCATATACTGACGGATGGTACGCGATCATTCAAAAAAGTGAAAATATCCATGAAATTGCTAAACAATTGATTGAAGTCGTCCAAGAACCAATGGCAATTAGGCAACAAAAATTTCAGCTAACCGCAAATGTCGGGATTGGAATCTACCCAAATGATGGTGAGAATGTAGTTGATTTAATCAAGCACACGACAATTGCAACAACTGATGCTGTCAAGTTGGGACCTGGAAGGAAAGGTTTTTACATTCAAGACAAAAGCATTGATCTATTGAGACAATCCCAACTTACAGCTGACTTATTTCAAAGCATCCAAAACGCCGAATTTTATTTAGAATACCAACCACAAATTAATGTGAAGACATTAGAAGTGACCGGAGCTGAAGCACTATTGCGCTGGAAACATCCAATTTGGGGGAACGTCCCACCTAATGAATTTATCCCACTGGCACAAAACATGGGCTTAGGCGAAGACATCACCGCGTTCGTGATCGGCAAAGCAATCAAGCAACTAAGGATATGGGAAGACGCTGGTGTACAAAATCCAAAAGTGGCGATAAATTTGGCGCCAGAGACCTTCTTAATGCCAAACTTATATAACTATATTAAGAAGACACTAAATAAGCATAAAGTTGATCCTGAACAATTAGAAATCGAAGTAACCGAAGAAACAAAACTCAATTACGATGAAATGCTGATAAATACAATCGAAAAGATTCAAAGTCTTGGTATCCGCTTAGCTCTTGATGACATGGGAGATGGCTTTGCATCCATTTATGACCTTGTCCACTACAACTTTAATACTGTTAAAATTGACCGACAAGCAATTGATGATTTAGAAAATAACGAAAAACAACAAATTATCATTAACTCGCTACTCGACCTTTGCAGCCGCCTAAAAGTGAAAACAATCGTTGAAGGTGTCGAACGAAAAGAACAATTTGACCTGATCCGAGAAATGGGAGCCGATGAAACCCAAGGCTATTACTTCAGCCCCTCGATTTCCAGTCAAGACATGTTAAGATGGTTTCAAATGACATACGCCACACCGAGCAATGACAATGAAGCAAGAAGCTTAGACCGACGAAAATACTTCCGCGTGAAATTAACAAACGCATTACTAGCTGAAATGAAAATACTCTCAATCCAGGAAAAAGAAATAACCCTAGAACGAAACACGAAAATCTTAATCCAAGACATCGGTCCAGATAGCATCAAATTTGCTAGCTACCTGAACCTCCCAAGAAACAAGGATATCGTCTACGGATTTGACCTACAACTACTCGACGAACACTATAACCTAACAGGAAAAATCATTTGGAGCAGAGAAATCAAAAAAGACATTTTCGAATACGGAGTCGAATTCAGCATCAGCGAAACTAAACGCGAAAAACTCACATCATCCCTATTCCAACTATCAGCACTGTTACGAGAAAAACCATCATTTGTAGACAGTAGTATGACTGAGGATGATCCCGTACTTTACTTGAGAAAACTAGTTTTTAATGAAAGGAATAATAAATGAGGATATTTATTTAGGGGAACTCAGTTAAAACTGGCATCCCCTGTTTCATTACACTATTTTGATGAATGGTCAAAAGTAAAACACATCCACCAAATGGTGAGTGTTTTTCGATGTTAAACGCAAGTGAAGTAAGGTCCTACTGTTACAAACTAGGCAATTAATATTTATTTAAACATCCTACTTCGCTCCAAACATTTTACATCACGCTCAAATAGCTGATGTACAAAGTCTCGGTGTTCGTATAATATTCTTACCTTTAGAACTTTATCGGAATCAATGTAGTAAAAAATATAGTTCCTCTCAACAAAAATAAAGCGATAGTTTGTTGGGATTAACCCCCAAAAAGGCAACTATCCTAATGTGTCAATTTGAATAAAAATATTTTATAATATTTCACTTGCGATCTCATCTTCCCAATTATCTTTAATTCTACCCTGAGTATCTTTTAAATCCTTTACAGATTGATGAGAGTATTCAACTATTGACATAACTAAAAACTTCAAGTAATTTAATTGTTGCTTTTAATTTATCAAGTTCTTCTAGTTTGATAATCGCAATTCCCCTCGGCCATTTCTAGTCAAATTACCAGGGCTATTTTCTCTTGCTTCGTTCAAACCCGCAGTATAGTTCCTAAAATAAGAAATTGGCTTAATATTAGTCATTCTTATCAGCTCCTTTGTTAATCTTTCAACCTCATTAGTAGCTAATATCAATGCTTATATGCGTGTTAATTTACAGTAGATAAAACTAATTCTTTGAAATCATGTATCACTTCACAAAGATAATTATGTTTAAAAATATAATTAATCCCTAGATTATTCATAGCCCAATCATAAAACCTGAATAAACCGCATCAAATCAATTAAAAATAACCAATCAAT